>JAFIFN010000079.1 GCA_020832005.1 Gammaproteobacteria bacterium
GCTATCGAGTCATGGAGGCCGCAGCGGGACCGCCGGCGCTGGAGCTGCTCAAGCGGGTGGCAGACTTCGACCTGTTGTTCACCGATGTCGTGATGCCGGGCGGCATGAACGGCCCGCAGCTGGCCGAGGCCGCCCGCGCCTTGCGGCCGGGACTCAAGGTGCTGTTCACATCCGGGTATACCGAGAATGCCATCGTGCATCATGGCCGAGTCGATGCCGGGGTCGAGCTGCTGAGCAAGCCTTATCGACGCCAGGAGCTTGCAGCCAAAGTACGCAAGGTGCTGGATTCCGTGGCAGCGGATTAGTGGGGGTGCGCATCGCCAGGCCGTGCCCACGGTGCGCTGAAGCCAGGGTGCCCGTCAGCCGTCAAATCGCCTGACGAGTCCGCGCACGCGTCCGAGCAGGCGGGTCATACCGTGCAGTTCGGATTCCTTGCCTTCCCATCGTTCATCGGCGTCACCATCGGCACTCAGGACCAGCCGATCACCCAGGCGACGCTTCAGGCGTCGCACGATCAGGGATTCTCCCGAGGTCATGACGTAGAGCCCATCGTCGATCATGTCCTTGTCGGTACAGGGCACGACCAGCACCAGGTCGCCGGTCACCAGCGTCGGCGCCATGCCGGTACCCGAGATGCTCACCATGAACATGTCGTCGACAGGAAGCTGCCAGCGTTTCTCGAAAAAACGCGTCGCCAGCGCGATGGCCGGCGGAAGATCTTCGCCGGGCGAGACAATCGGTACCGGCATCATCGATGCAGCACCGGACGCGTTACTGCGTTGGCCGGGTGCGTGGGCCAAGAGCTGGTCTATCAGGGCTTCGGTGACACGCACGAGGCCCTCCACGCGTTCGACATAAAGCCCTTCCTCGTCGCCCGGGCGATTGTAGCGGCGAGTGAAGTCGGCCACGGCCTCGCCCATGGGCAGGCTGGCCCCGACCGACTGACGATAGCGCCCGAAGGATGCGGCCAGTGCCCGTCGCATGTCCGGTGGCATCGGATCGGTGTCCGAGAGGTAGGGCGCGCCCATGCCGGTGATCAGCCATTCCAGCGATACCCCCGCGGCAGTGGCCATCGCCACAAGCGCGCTGCGGCCGGGGTCGGTGCGCTCGTCGCGCAGGTACTTTCGCACCGTGGCCGGCGCCAGGCCGGAGCGGATGGCGAATGCGCGGACCGTCTCATTGCCCACGGAGTACGCCAGCCTTTGGGCAAAAGAACTCCCGGTACCGGGAAAGTGCTCCGGTGCGCCGCCGGACAGGTCGAAGCCGCGCATCTCGATGGTCTCGAGAAACTGCTCGGCGCCTGTACCTGCGGGTGCCCCAGACCCCGGAGGGTGCCTGGACTCACTCATCACTGCCCTCCCAGAGGATGCATCAGGTGCGACGAAATATAACCCACGTATCGGTGCTGATCGTCAAGACTGTAGCGTGGCTTGAATTATGTAACGACTTCGGGAATTTCGGGTGTGATTTACGTCTCAATAAAAAAATAAAGGATCTAATAATGCCCCAATAGTATTCATTAGGTGTCTCCATTTGGGTACGCTCCTGAGCAGACGACTGATCCCAACGAGGCTATGGAGATACGACATGGCAGCTGTGGCAAGACACCTGGAGCTTCCCATCAAGCAGGCAAGGCAGACTCGCACTGAGCGCCGACCGGTGGTGGAAATCCTGCTCGATCGCGACCTGCTGGGCCTGGACAGTGACGAAGCGTACGGGGAGCTCAAGGCGCGGCTTGCGTCGGCCGCGCGGCTTCGCTTCCGCCAGGTCCTGATCGTGGTCGATGATCTGCCGCGCGTGTTCCTGGCGCCCCGCTCACCGGTACATATTCATGCGCCGGGCAGCTCGAAGCGCATGTACAACCTGGTCAGCGGATTCGTCGTTGAGGCGATACAGGACGCCTGCAGCGCGACCTGAGACGAAGACTACGTGGATTGAGACTGAGTGGCAGCCCACTGAGTGGCAGCGCGATCGTCTGCCAGCAGCTTGCTCGCACACTGCTCGCAGAAACCATGCGAGAGCATCGTCGGCTCCTGTCCACCTCGTGCGTAGTACTCGTCGGCATCGATCCAGCGCTGAGGTCCTGCGGCATCTGCCGGTGAAGCGGCCACTTTCGCGCATACACAGCAGATTCTCAGGCTACCAGGGCGCTGCAGCCCGGTCGCGGGCAGGTCGAAAAGGCCTAATCGGGCCCGGGGCTGGCTATCCAGCAGGATGGACTGGTAGAGCAGGTACTGGACCTTGCTTTCGCCGCTCGTGACGATGGGTGTGACGCAAAGGCGCATCCAGCGCATTTCGTCCGGGGCATCACAGCGATAGTCGACGTGCAGCAGGGCACGCTTGTGCTCGAATAACTCGAGGAGCAGCTTGCGGAAGGTATCGCGGACAGGGCCGACGGTAAACGAATCGGTGATGGGGCGACCCGACAGGGGTGCTTCTACCGGGCCACCACCATTTTCCTCCCAGAAACTCTGCCAGTTGCGCTGTCCCACGCACTGGATTCTCAGCTCCCGGTCGATGATCAGCGCGATGCCGTCCATCGATTCGAGAAGGGTCTGGATGTCGAGTTTCATGATGGGTCTGTCATTGGCTGAGTGTTGCCACTATGAAAACATGGGTCTCAACAAGTTCAAGGTTACACTGTGTCGACATCATGAACCATCCGCCCGATAGTCCTGTGTCACCGAGCCTTTCCATTCGCGAGGGGCGAATGACTCGCCGCATCACCCGGTGGCCGACCGCGGCCGCCGCGATCCTGGCAGTAGCCGCCTGCGGCGCCGGCCAGCCGGCTGACCGCGCAGGTGAATTGCGTATCGAGACCGGCGATGCGCAACAACTGCGCCTGGGAGAGCAGCTCTACGCACTGCACTGCGCCAGCTGCCATGGTGCGCAACTCGAAGGTGCGCCGGACTGGCGTCGTCGGCTGCCGAGCGGGCGGCTGCCGGCGCCCCCGCACGATGCCTCCGGTCATACCTGGCATCACCCGGACTGGGAGCTTTTCGCCATGACCAAGCATGGCGTGACACCGTTGGCGCCCCCCGACTACGAAACCGATATGCCGGCCTTCGGCGACATTCTTAGCGATGCGGAGATCCTCGCGGTGCTCGGCTACATCAAGGCGCAGTGGCCGGATGAGATCGCGGCAATCCAGGAAGACATCAATCAGCGTGCGCCTCCGCCGCCGGACATATCGTGGCGCTAGTGCTCCAGATGACCGACCGCGCGGTCGTCTGCCAACAGCTTGGTCGCGCACGGCTCGCAGAAGCCATGTGAGAGCATGGAGACCTCCTGGCCTCCCTGCGCGTAGTAGTCTTCTGCATCGAGCCACTGTTGCTGACCCTCGGCACCGGGCGCCGGCGTGGCCACTTTGGCGCACACGCAGCAGATTCTGAGTATGTCGGGCCGCTTCAGGCCGGTTGCGGGGGCGCCGAACAGCGCCAATGGCGGTCGTTGCTCGCTGTCGATCAGCACGGACTGATAGAGCAGGTGACGGATCTCGCCCTGATCCCGCGCACGGATAGGCGTGACGCTCAGGCGCATGACGCGGCGTTCGTTCGGTGCGTCGCAACGATAATCCAGGCGCAGCGACGCGCGCTGGCCGGCGAACAGATCTGCAAACATCTGCCGAAAGGTATTGCGGACGCTGCCGGGGGTGAACGCATCGGTAATCGTGCGACCGATGATCTGTGCGTCGTCTGGCCGGGTGCCGCCGTTTTCGCACCAAAACGCCTGCCAGTTTCGTATGCCCACGCTCTGGATCTTCAGATCGCGATCGATGACAAGCGCAACGCCGTCCATCGCGTCCAGAAGCGCCTCGAAGTCCGTGGTCATATTGGGCTGGTCCTTGCCGGGTTACTACTGCCAGGAAACCCTGGGTGCTGATAAGTTCAAGCAGGAATGTACGGATTTCTCACTGCCAGATACCTGCGGCACCTCTCAAAACATCGCGGGTCTGGTAATCATCAGCCACCAGATGAGCAGTACCAGCGTGAACGCCGGAACACCGCAGGCAAACCAGCGACGGTAGAGCCGGAAATAGGCCTCTGGCAGCGCTTCATCGCGGCCTGCGGCGCTGCGCGCCAGATCGCGCATGCGCCGCTGCATGAAGAGGACCGGAATCCACAGCGCGCCGTCGATGATATAAAGCAGCAGCGATTGCACGATCCTGCGTTATGTGAGTGACCAGCCTACACGCATGGGAAGCAGGGCGCCGGTGATCGGCTGCACGAGCACCGCGGAGGCCGTAAAGATCCAGTCTGCGATGACAACAATCGCTGCGGTGTGCGCCACCAGTTGAGGGTCTCGCGTGCGGTGCGCCATCACCATGAAAAATGCGATGCCGGCGCCGGTGCCAAGCAGCACGGCCGCGCCTATGGTGTGCAGCCATTGCAGCACGTGAACTGCATCAATCATCGTTTTTCCAGCAGCAGCGCCAGCACCAGTGATGCCACGATGCACGGCAGGACTTTCAGGTAGGCGCCCATCGGGTCGAGCCACAGCTGTGGCACAAGCATCGAACCCAGCAGCAGGTAGACGGCAGCCAATGCGGCCGATGCAGTCGCGGCGGCCCGTGCCCAGGGACGCACGAGCAGGGCACAGCCGATTGCAATATCGATACCGGCGCCGGAGCTCACGAGTGTGCGGGCCGTCGTCGCTGCGACGATGCCGTCAAGGTATGCGGCGGCTTCGTCGATGCGCAGCAGCGCGATGATGCCCGTGCCGATCCAGAACGCGGCCAGGGTTACCACCAACACGGGCAGCGCAAGCAGGACACGCGCATAGGTTCGCTCCTGGGCGGTGGCGGGCAGGTGCGCCAGCGTTTGCTTAAAGGGGGCGAGACGCATGCCGCTGTCAGCTTCCCAGGTCGTGGCATCGCCGCGTACGCCATCGCCCAGTGTTGCCAGCGCCGTGGAGCGTAGCGGCGAGCGCCAGCCCAGCCAGCCGGCCAGGTCAGCAATTCGGGCGACGATGCGGCCGACCGATAGCGGGAGTCGCAGTTCGGCCACCGGCGGGCCGAAGCCCAGGTGCGCGCGCAGCCTCGTCACGATCTCGGAGAGCGTGTGCGACTCAGACTCGACGAGGTCGTACTCGCGCCCGCCTTGCGTCTGCCCCGTGGCGGCCATGACTGCGGCTTGCACGAGGTCCTGCATGGCCAGGGTTTGCACGCGTGCATCCGCAAGCGCCAGCACCTGTACCATTGGCAGACCGGCCAGCATGCGCAGCAGTGCCGTGCCGCCGTAGGCGTTGTTGCCGATGACCAGGCCGGGTCTGAAGATGGTCCACGCCAGCGTGCTCGCGCGCAGGGTGGCATCGGCCTGTGCCTTGGTACGCAGGAACGCTGTGCCGGCCTGCAGGGATGCGCCCGCGGCGGAGATCTGTACGAAGCGCTTGATGCCGCTGCGTTCGGCTGCGTGAACACAGGCGCTGATCGCCTGGTGCTGAACAAGGGCCAGGCGCGTGCCGGGCGCATCCTGCAGTACACCCGAGGCGTTGACGATGACATCCACGCCATCGAGCAATGGCCGCCAGGCATCGACGCTGGTGAGGTTGGCAAGATCGGCGGTGACCCAGCGCGCCTGTGGCAACAGTCGGACACCCAGGTTTGCGTCCCTGCCCAGGCCGACAACCTCCAGACCCTGGTCAAGCAGTGCCCGGACCACCTCGGCACCGATGAAGCCGTAGGCGCCGAGCACGAGTATGCACGGGGCTGAGCCTTGCGCGTTTTCCTTCACGCGTCAGTGCGGCCGATGGCCCTGTGGGTCACTGCGCGTGGGGCTCGACGCGCGTGAGCCATGCACGCCCAGCCTGTTGCCAGGCCAGGTACAGCCGCCCGTGCGAATCCGCGACGGCCACCGGGAAACTGGCGCTGCCGGATCCGGCCACGGGCACCTCGATCAGGTCGCTGAGCGTGCGGCCGCCGTCGCGGGAGTAACGCAGATACACTGCGCGCGCGTCGCCGTCCGGCGTGCGCGCATGCCAGGCGACATAGAGCGTGTCGCCGCCGGCGGCGACCACGGGGGCATCCGACAGCGTGGCCTCCGGGTGCAGCGCCCGCGGCGGGGTCCATTGCTTGCCACGATCATGCGAGGCTGTGAAGTAGGCGCCGGGGGGCGCTTCGGCGGCGGAATACCAGGCGGTGTAGACATGGTCACCGGCCGTGGCCAGGGCCGTGGGCTTGAGCGGGCAGCCATGCAGTTCCCAGCGCGCCTCGTTCAGGCGCACGGGTGGCGCGAATTGCGCACCGCCATCTCGCGACACCGTTACCACGCTGTCGCGGAAGGCCTCCGGGGTGACTTCGCGCAAGCCCACGTAGACGGTCTGGCCGCCGTCGGCAAAGGCTGTCGTGGCCTGACAGCATGGACACACGCCGGTTTCAAGCACGGCGAAGTCCTCGCTGAAACTGCGCCCGTCATCGGTGGACATCGCACCCCACAGGGCGGCTGAAGCGCCGTCATCGGTCATGCCACGCGTATCGATCCAGTAGGCGTGTACGTTGCCGTTGGGGGAAGCGCCGATAGTGCCGAAGACGTGGGCGGTGGCCGTCACCCCGCCGGTAATGCCGCGCATGTCGTGATCGCTCGGCGAGTTGAGCGTGATCGGGCGCTCGAAGCGTTCGCCATCCGGCGCACGCGCATAGCGCGCCAGCAGCAGCGGATCGCCGTTGCGCTCGGCGTTCGCCGGGTACATTACGTGCACCGTGCCGTTGCCGGACACCTGCACCCGCGGGCGGCTTACGTTCAGCCCCCAGACCTCGCTGCGCTCGTGATTGACTCTCGTGGGTTCGCCGACACTCAGGTCCGGTGCCACGCGCAGGTGATAGAGGTCATCTGCCGCCGGATGATGGTGGCGACGGCCCTCGCCGGTGTGTTCGCGGTGACCCGCACGGTCATCGCTCAGGCTTGCGCCGGCCGCGGCACCCTTGTCGACCCAGATGATGTGCACGGTGCCGTCGGGACCCAGCGCGATCTCCATCGCATCGATGCGCCGATCAGCATCGCTCAGGGCCACGGGTTCCGAGAACTTCAGCGGCTCGGCGGATGCCGAGAGTGCGAGGCTGGCACACAGGATCGCCAGCATCGCCTGGATAGATTTCTTCGCAGGCCCCTGCAGATCAGGCAAGTACATGTGTTCCCCCGATGTGTGTTGCTGCACGTGAGCGCGTACAGTCTCAATAGTGCCACAACAATCAGCTTTCTTCGCCGTGGTCGGTGTACTGGTCGTCGTCGGCGCGCTCGCAGGCGTGGCGTTCATGCTGGACGCCCGCAACCCACCGCAGGCGCGGTGAACGGCTAAGCCTCGCGGCCCGGCGGCACGCATAGCCCGACAGTAGCGCGAGCAGCAACAAAAAGCCTGCGTCGATACTGCCCCCGCCGCCGTCGCTGGATGGGGGCGGCGGCGATGGCGATGGCGATGGCGGGGCCGGGGGCGGTGCGGCGCTCGCGGCGATGGTGACCGGCGTGCCGGCCTGCGATGTTGTCGCGCCCAGCGCGTTGCTCAGCGTGACTTCGAAGCTGCGATCCTGAGTCGCAGCTTCGCCGACGACAGCAACCTCGATGACCCGGGCAGTGGCGTCACCGTCGGCCCAAAGCAGCGTGCCGGAGGCGGGCAGGAAGTCGACCTCCGCCTGGGCGCTGCCGGCAAGCGTCGCATAGTCGACCTGTACGGCCCCTGTGGCGCTGCCCTGGCGTCGCACCACCACCAGGGCGCGTCCGGCACTGCGTTCAACGCGCGGTGTGCCGAGAAAATCCAGTGTGACCGGTGAGCCATGTTCGGCGACGAACAGGCTGGCGATGACCTGTTCGCCGAAGCCGGCCCCGCCGACGGGATCCACGAGCCTGACGAAGGCTCGGCGCAATGCGCCGTTCGCGACGAGGTCTGCGGGCATGTCGATGTCGATGCTGCGCGGGGCGGCATCATTGGCCGGCCAGTCGAGCCGCCCACGTGCCGCCGGCATCAGGCTGCCATCGACGCTGCCGAAGATCAGTTCCCAGCCGACCGACACAGCAGCTTCGTCACCCCCGACGCGTGCCACCTCAACACTGGCGGTGTTGCCGGCCGTCACGGCGACGCCGGGTGTCGCGAATTGGAGCATGCCGTGCACGCTCTCGCGCGTGTTATCGCGCAGTACGAACAGTCCGGCCTGGATATCGCTGATCAGGATATTGCGGCTGGGCAGAAACGGATAGACACCCCAGGCCCCGCTGAAGCTCGGGTTGTTGGAGACAGGAAAGCTGTCGAAGTGGCCGACCCGCACGGGCGCTGTGGGCGTGGTGATGTCGAGCACTGTCAGGCCACGGGTGTAATGGCTGATGTAGTAGCGGTTGCCGCGCGGATAGCCGTTGTGATCGATGGCGCGGTCGGTCCCCGTCCAGGTGCCCGCGAGCACCGGCTGGAGAAGATTGCCGACGTCGAAGATGTGCACGGTGGTGTTGATGCCCAGATCTCGCTCGGCGAGTTCGTCATGGACATAGACGTAGCGGCCATCCTCCGACCATGAACCCGAGTGCACGTAGCGTGCGTTTGGATAGCTCACCGACGACAGCCGGGCGGGTGCCGCCGGATCGGTGATGTCCCACAGGTCCAGCGTGGATTCGTTGAAATCCGCGAGGACCTCGCACACCTGCGTGCGGTTCGGACAGGCGGCGATCTGCGCCGGGTCATGCAGCAGCATTGGCGTGCCGTCGTGCATATAGCCGAACTGGCCCTGCGAGATCAGTGCGGGCGCGCGCGGATTGTTCAGCGAAAACGCCCTGAAGCCGCCGGAGTTGAGATTCGAGCCCGCCTGGAACAGTACCGCGTCGCGATCGGGCAGCGTGATGTTCAACGAGAAATCCACGCCGGACATGGCCAGGTTGTGCGCGCGCAGATCGGGTGTGAGCCTGCCGACGAGTTCGATGCGATTGGGCAGGCCTGACAGGTCGACCACGGTGAGCCGGTCGTTGGCGCCGTCGGCCGACACGTAGGCGTAGGCCTGCCAGCGCTGCGCGTCGGCATCGAAGAACTGCAGCACCTTGATGTCGCGCCAGCCGGTCTCGGTGCCCGGAATCGTGCCGATCTCGACCGGTGCGGCCGGGTTGGCGATATCAAACACCGCCATGCCGTTGCGCAGGCCGACCAGGGCATACTCGCGTTCGCTGTTCAGATCAACGAAACCCCAGACATCATTCGCACCGGACGGCGTACCACTGAAGTCCGCGAGCGCGACCTGGGAGATCAGGTCGATGCCATTGCAGGCGAAGCCTGCGGCAGTGCCGTCCGTGCATTCGGCCGGGCCTGCGCTGGCACCAACCGTGCCCATGAGCGCCATCAGCATCTCCGGGTCGGCGCCCTGGCCTGTGCCCCGCCACTTGTCATCGACGATGACGCCGAAGCCCAGCGCCTCCAGCGCATCGCGATGCTCAGCGGGAATACCGATCAGCAGGCTCTGGTGGGCCTGGTTGTCCCGGTGGTGGAAGTCGGCACTGAAGCCGGGGCGCAGGATGGCCGATTCGGTGGTGAGGTAGAAGAGATCTTCCAACTCATCGACGTGGTAACTGCCTTCGGCAAAACGCAGTTCGCCGCCCTTGCCGGCCTGACCGGCAGCGTAGGCGATCGAGCGGCAGGCGTGGTGGGCCGAGTCGCAGCCGCCGTGGTCGTGGCCATCGGGAGACAGGTAGCGGATATCCTCGTCGCCGTGCCCCAGCACGTGGCCTGCGGGCAGCAGCAGGAGCGAGAGGGTGAGCAGCTTGCGCAGAGTGTTCATTACGCGGTGACTGTCGGTGGCGTCGCGGACAGCGACTCAATAGTGCCAGTGTATCTCAGGCAGGCGTGGCTGCATCGGCGCGGCAACAGGCATCGAACGAGGCCTTGAGCCATGTGTCGTCGAGGCTGTCGTGGGCGCCGATCACCACCAGTTGACTGGGGCGACCAGGGCTGCGTGGCTCCATAGGCTCGACGTGCAGGCGTCGACCCACGCCCTGGATGATGCCGTGACCGGCTGCAGGAGCGGGCAGTCTTGCCAGTCCCTTGATACGGTAGACCGTCGGCGGCAACGTACGCGCCAGCTTTTGCAGCGCCTCGGGACACAGCGCCTCGGCCGTCTCGTAGTACCAGGTATCGAACGCGGCATGAGGCTGGTGATGCGGATGCGTGCATTGGCCCACCTGGCAGGCGGGTTCGATCGGCTCGTCGAGCAGCGCTTCGGTCGATGCATGCATCGACGACAAAAGCACGGCCAGCGGAGCATCGCCCTGCACGGTGGGCAGGATGCGTGCCTGCGACAGCCACGCCCTGATCTGCGTCTGCACATTGGCCAGCGCAACCTCATCGATCAGGTCGCACTTGTTCAGCAGGATCAGGTCCGAGACCATTAATTGGCGAAGAATCAGGTCACGCTCTGCGTGGTTTGTATCGAAGTGCAGCGCATCGATGACGCAGACGACGCCGTCGAGGCGGATGCGTTGACCGAACACCGGTGCCAGCAGCGTAGTGGCAATGCCCGTGGGGTCGGCCACGCCGCTGGCTTCCAATACGATGTGGTCGGGCCGGTCCTCGCGGTGCAGAACATCCATGACAGCGGTGACCAGCCCTTCCTTGAGGCTGCAGCAGATACAGCCATTGGTCAGGCGTAGCGTGCCCTCGCTGCGTCCGGCGACCAGTGTCTCGTCGATATCCAGATCACCGAAATCATTGACCATCACGGCGATGCGCAGGCCGTGGTCGCCGGCAAGAATACGGTTGAGCACGGTGGTTTTGCCGGCGCCCAGGAACCCCGTCAGCAGGGTCAGCGGCACACTGGGAGCGCTCATGAGGATGCCGTCTTGCCCGGTGCAAGCGCATCGGTGTTGATGCGAAACAGTCGTGCCGCCGTGCGCCAGGCGATGTTTTCCTTCGCCTCGTCGGGCAGCTCCAGGCCATTGAAGAATTTCAGGTAGGTGCCCATGCCGGCCAGTGGCCAGTCGGTGCCGTACATGAGCTGCTTTCCGGGATCGCCCATGTACATGATCATGTCCTTGACCCTTTGCACCATGTAGCGTTCGAATTCGTAATGAAAGTCGCCCAGGGTCAGGCCGGAAATATCGGCGTAGACGTTGTCGTTCTTGTAGAGCACCTGGGCTGCATCCTGGAACCACGGGTTGCCCAGGTGGCAGAGCACGAACTTCACGTTCGGGAAGTCCACGGCGATGTCGTCGACGAGCAGGGGATGTGCCTGGCGCACCTTCGCACGCGTGGCGTAGGTGTCACCGGTGTGTATCATCACCGGCACATCATATTTCCCGGCAATATGAAAAATGGCTTCGAGCGAGGCATCATTGATGGCGTAGTTTTCGTACCCGGGGTAGAGCTTGATGCCTTTGACCAGCCCGTCGCGGATGCGCTCTTCCATGCGAAACAGGTCGGTGCGCTCGCCCTCGCCACGCCAGCGCAGTCCCTCGATGATGCTGATGCGCGGATCATCCCCGAACAGCTCGATGACTTCATCGACGTGCGGTCTGTGGGGTGAGACCTGGTATGAGGTCAGTACGACGGCGTGATCCACACCCACCCGCGCCATGTTGGCGAAGAGTTCACCGGCAGTCTCACTGGCCGGTTTATGTGTGTTCGAATCGTAATTGTTGATGTGCACATGGCAGTCGATCAGCATGGAGCGGTGACCTCATCTCGATAGTGCGCGCTTTCGTATCCGGCAACATAGTACCGGGCCGGTGCCACCTGCACCAAGTCCCGCCCCGCAGTCCCCGTCAGCATGCAATTGCTTGCTGGTCCCCTGACTCTGCCGCCTGTCTGGAGAATCGCGCCATCTGGGTGGAGCTGCCATGCACCGGGTCAAAAGGCCCGATATCGAGGAAAGCGACGTCGTATCCGGTGCGTTCGGCCACACCCGTCGACCACAGTCGAAACTGCGCGCGACTCCATTCGAAGCGGTGGCCGGGGTGTCGGCGCTGCCGCGGATGCATCCCATGCAGCACGTTGTATTCCTGGTTCGGTGTGGTGATCAACACCATCGCCGGGCGCAAGGTCGAAAAAACGGCTTGTTCGACCCGTGACAGCCGACCTGGGTCGATATGTTCGATCGTCTCCAGCATCACAGCTGCATCGAACCCGGCGAGTTCGCGGTCAGGCGATTCGAAAGACCCATAGCGCACCTGCAGGTGTCCGGTCTGTATCAAGGGGTCCAGGCACAGCGCCTGCCTGGCTCTGGCGATAGCGCGCTCGTCGATGTCAATACCGACCAGACGCTCGAACACCGCGTGCGACTGCAGGCGCTGCAGCAGTTCGCCTGTGCCGCAACCCAGGTCCAGGATACGCGTGGCACCGGCTGCAAGCAGTTCGCCGACGATTGTATCGAGTCGCTCGCGATGCAATGGGGTAGGCAATGTCTGATTGTCAGCCGGGCGATTTAGGTTTTGGCGGCAACAGTTGCTCGAGCGCTGAGCGAAGTGCGCCGGCACTGTGAGGCTTGGGCAGGACCTTGCTGACGCCCATGTCCATGAGGGTCTGCGGGTCTGTGACATCGGCCAGCCCGGATATCAGCAGCACCGGCAGATCCGGACGCTCGCGCAGCACCGCCTTCGTGAGTGCCAGGCCGGTCATTTTCGGCATGGTGTTATCGGTGACCAGGAGGTCAAAGTGGGCCGGTTTGGCGCGAAACGCCGCAAGTGCCTCGAGGCTCGAGGTATGTGCAGTGACGTGATAGCCAAGCGCCGCGATCTGTCGCTTCAGCATTGCGGCCAGATCGGGCTCGTCGTCCACGAGCAGTACATGAAGTCCTTCGTCCACGGCATCCTCCACGGTGTTTGCGCCGGCCGGGGTTCCGCCTGAATACGCAGGAAAATAAATATCGATGCGAGTACCTTCACCGACCGTGCTGTGAATCTCCATTGCGCCATCATGGCTGTCGACAATGCCGTGAATGATGGCCAGCCCCAGTCCGGTGCCCTGCGTCACATCCTTGGTAGTGAAGAACGGCTCGCGGGCGCGATCCAGCACCTCGCGGGTCATGCCGGTGCCGGAGTCCTTCACCGTCAGCCGTGCATAGAGTCCGCTCTTGAGATGCGGCCCTGGGGCCTCTTCGTGATCGCCATGAGTATAGGGGCCGAGGGTGAACTCCAGCACTCCGCCCTCGGGCATGGCGTGCGCGGCATTGGTGGCAAGATTCATCACCACCTGGTGAAGTTGCGTGCCGTCAGACAGTACCTGCGGCGTACTCGCGCTGAGGTTCTGGTGAATCTCGATGGTGGCCGGCAACGTGGCGCGCAGCAGTTCGAAAATCTCCTGCAGCGTGCGGTTGAGTCTGGTCGGTACGCGCTCGACGTCGGCCTTGCGGCTGAACGCGAGTATGCGCTGGACCAGCTGTCTGCCTCGTTCCGCAGCCTGGAGGATGTGCGCCAGATCCGCGCGTTGTTGCTCCTCGAGCACGGGGCTGTCCTGGACGAGCTCGGCGTAACCCACGATGCTGAACAGGACATTGTTGAAATCATGCGCAATACCACTGGCGAGCGTGCCGATGGCCTCCATCTTCTGCGCATGCCTGAGTTGCTCTTCGGTCTGGCGGCGCGCCGTGATGTCTACGATCGAGCACAGGACGCGCACCCCTTCATCAGTGTGAATCGGATTCAGACCGATCTCCACCATGATTTCCCGGCCGTCCTTGCGCAATCCGTAAAGATCGCGGCCCACACCCATTGGACGGCTGGTTGGTTCTGCGAAGAAAGTTTTGCGATGCTGCGGATGCTGCTGCGAAAAGCGCTCGGGGACCAGCACCTCGATTGGCTTGCCCACGAGCTCGCTGCGATCGTAGCCGAACAGCCGCTCGACTTCCCGGTTTACCAGCAGGATCTTGCCGGCCGCATCGGTCATAAGCATGCCGCTCGGCGATGATTCCACCGCGGCCTGAAACCTTGCTTCCGCACGCCGTCGTGCGCTCAGATCGACGACAGAAGCCAGCGTGACCACGCGGCCATGCCTGGTGACGGGATTCAGGCCGATCTCGACGGGGACTTCCGAGCCATCCTTGCGCAGGCCGTACAGGTCTCTGCCACTGCCCATCGGGCGCGTGCGCGGTTCTGTCAGGTAGCCATCACGATGGGCCGGATGCGAGGCCCGGAAGCGCTCAGGTACGAGCCGGTCGACGGACTGGCCAATCAACTCGTCTCTGGTGTAGCCGAACAGGCGTTCCACCTCCTGGTTGACGAGCAGGATAATGCCAGCTGCGTCCACAGCGATAATGCCGGCGGGCGCCATTTCTACCGCCATCCGGAAAAGCTCGCTGTCGTGAGTGTCGTGTTCGGCGCTCATGCATCACCCCCCCAAGTGAGCCGCAACCAGCTTGCACAAGTGTACACCCTTCAATGCGCCAGAAAATACGACCCGGTCGCAAACCGCAGACCGGGCCGTTCAGTGCGTCGGGGCCGATGAGCGCTGCGGGCTTTTCAGCCCTTTTTGGCAGCCTTTTCCGCGCGCTTCTCCTTGAGGGTCTTGGTTGGTTTCTTGCGCGCCTCTTTCTTCCTGTCCATACCCTTCGACATGTGCGCTACTCCTGGTTGGGATCGAGCCTGCAAGTCTGCTCGATTGCCCGGGTCTTGTCATCATGATCCGGCCCGGAAAGCGCCTGCCCGGTCAGTCGGGGTGTTCAACGCAGGGGCGGCTGCAAAAAAGCCTACGCCACCCTGAACGTCATCTCCTGCATGCCGTTTTTCAGCAATACGGCGCGCTCGGGCCGCAAGTCCACGAAAGCCTCATCCAGGGCCGTGCTCGTGTAGCGAGGCGCTGTGATTCTTGGCGCTGTACCGCTTTCGTTGCGCAGTGCATCCTCGCCGACCGGGCTATAGCGTCCAGGCGCGGCCGGCATGTCCGGGTGTGCGTAAGTGGCAAGCAGATGCACCAGCGCGCCTTTGCGACAGCGCGCAGCCAGGGCATGCATCAGCGCAGCGGTGATTTCCAGGGGCAGGTAGTTGGGCAGGTCCCAGGCGAGAATGGCATCCGCCGGGCGCGGCCCTGGCGGCATCAGCCAGTCCACGAACCAGCGCTGCGGATGTACATCCTCCGGGTCCGGCTGCCACTGCGCCAGCGCATACGGCAGATCGACGATCTGCAGGCGCGCATGCATCGGCGCAAGACGCTCGAGCAGTGCGTGACCGGCTGGTCCCAGGTCGATGACGTGGGGGCGGCCGAGGGATTCCAGCGAGGCCATCAGTTGCGCGAACAGGGGGCAGCGCACCGGGTCCTGACGACCGCTGCTGGCCGGATCCCGGCCGATTGTTGCCGGCCTCATGGTCGTGGCGGGGGCCTGAGCTGCGCTCAGTTCGCCGCCTTCTTGTCCTTGCCTGCGATGTTGTCAGTCCCCGCAGCGCGCGACGCGGGGGTGTTGGCCCCCGGCAGCGGGGCAGCCGGCGAGGAGGCAGACGCCCCGCTGGTGGCACTTCCGGCCCCGGACACGTTTGCAGCCTTGCTGGCACCGAAGACGGGCTGCAAGGATTCGGGGTCCATTTCGATCGAGCCGCGGAAGCGGGCACCATCTTCGAGGTTGACCCTGGGTGCGGTGATATTGCCGCGCACATTGGCAGTCTTGGTGATGACGGCACGCTCGGCGGCGTACAGATCGCCCTCCATATGCCCCTCGACGCGGATCGAATGGGCGTAGACGTCTGCCTTGACCTGCCCCTTGCTGCCGATCGTCAGGGCATTGCCACGCAGGTTGACCGTGCCGTGAACCTCGCCCTCGATGACCAGGTCTTCTTCGCCCTGCAGGTCGCCCTCGATGCGAATCGACGGGCCGATGACCGCCGGCTGGCCGGTGCTGTGCGGGCGCGCTGTCGCGGCGGCCCCGGCCGGGGCCGGACTCTCACTGCGCATGGCTGTGGTGCTGTCACGCTGTTGCATATCCTGTTCCTCTGCGGGCCGCTTGCCCTTGCCGAACTCGAACATAACCCCTCCCGGCGGTCGTCGCCCATGCTGCGGGCCGTCGTGCGACGGCCTGCCGCGGCATCGGGCAGGGTGAAACCAGCGTCAGTGTGCCACCGACGAGGTCGCGGACCTACACGTCGCAAATTGCCGACGCCGAGGGGATTCAGGCAAAGCCTGTGCTTTCGCCCTGTGCAGGGGCAAAGCGCACCAGCCGGCTGGTGAGCACGGCTGCCTGACGGTGAACCACGGCGAGCCTGTACTCCGGATCGGTGACCATCGCCAGGAACGCCGATGCATTGGGATACATGGCGATGAATGCGGCATCCCAGGTTTGCTCGGGCGGGCCGATCACCATCGATTCCATGCGCCCGCGCCAGATGATCGATCCGCCGACCCGGCTGAACACCGGGGCGCTGCTGCGACCGTATTCCGCGTAGGCCTGTGCGCCTGTGAGTCCGCGCGAGGCGTGGCTGTGATCCGCCGGGTATGCCGCCTGTGGCCTGAAGCGAACCAGATTGAACATGTGAATGGGGGTGTCTCTGGGCAGGGCCTTGAAGGCGGCGAACGCCTCGCGGGTGGGATCGACAAACTCATCGGTATTCACGATTCTCTCCCTGTGATCGGTGCTGTATTGCCTTATGTTCCCACATGAAGCTTGCGCACATGCGGTGGCGGGCCTTGGCTCGTGCTCCGGGCGTCAGCGAAATTTTGCCTGGCCGAGCGTGCGGGCCAGGAGCAGGGCCAGGCACGGCGACAGCACCGCCACGGCAAGCAATGTCGGCGTGCTGCCCGCAGTCCCGAACGCCAGTGCGTACAGCGGAGGGCCGGCGGCATTGCCGAGGAAGAAGAAAAACGCGTGCAGCGAAACTGCGGCACCACGATTGCCCGGCGCAAGCTCCGTCGCCTGGGTTTGCAGCGAACTGTGGATGCCGTAAAAGCCCACACCGACCAGCACGAACGCAAGTGCCTGAAACGCCCAGGGCCCGGCGGCCGCCACGCCAAGGAAACCCAGGCCGATGAGTACGCCACCCACGCGCATCAGGTTGAACATGTCACCAAGCCGCCGCAGCAGGCCGCGGACAGTGGCAGCGTAAATCAGCCCGCCGATGCCCATCCCGCCCAGGACGAACCCGGCTTCGCGTATCCCGCCGGCATCGCGCGCCTCCAGCAGGATGGCGATATACGGTAGAAAGCCGAAGATGATCACGCCCTCGATAAATACCGCGATGAAGCAGATCTTGGCACGTGGATTGCCAAACACCTGGCCATAGCCGGAAACAATATCGGCAACCCGGAACGACTCGGCGCGACGTTCGCTGCGCGGCTGGAGCTGGGTCATGGCGATGACGAGGGCAAGCGCCGTGACAATCGCTGCCAGGCCAAGCACCACGCGCCAGCCCACTGCGTCGGCGATCAGGCCCGATGCGATCGAGCCGACCAGCAGCGCGGTGATCATGGCCGCCAGCACACGTGACAATGCCACCTGGCGCTCATGGATGCCGAAGCGGTCTCCAACCACCGCCAGTGCCACGGGGATGAGTCCGCCGCCGGCCAGGCCGGAGACGACGCGCGAAGCAAACAGGATTTCCACGGTCGGTGCCAGCGCCGAGACGATCAACGAACCCAGCAGCACGGCCAGGCAGACCTTGATCACCCGGACCTTGCCCATTGAATCACCCAGCGGGCCGAGCACTGGCTGGCTGAACGCGTAGGGCAGGGCGACCGCCGTGGCCAGCAGGGCAATGATTTCCGGTGACGTGGAAAACTCACGTGCGATCTGCGGAATGACCGGGTCTACGATGCGGATCGACAGCGACGCGACGAAGCAGATGCAGGCGAGAATCAGCAGCAGGGGCAAGGTTCAGAGGCTCCCGTCCGTCAACAGTAGCGGTTGATTCACGCAGGCTCCCCGGTGGAATGATTCTGGCGTTCGGCGTGTGATGCTAGCAGCGTGTATAAAGCACGTTTGCGGCAGTGCCCGCGACTGACCACGGAATGGAAGCGTTGATGTTTGTGGTGCGTGGCACACCGGCGTATGTTAGCGCGGTCGCGCGCCAGCCAGGTGGAGTCGCGGTTTGGGGCAGCGACCGGCATGGGGGCCGGAGAACAGGATCCGGGGGCATAGAAAAAAGG
>JAFIFN010000080.1 GCA_020832005.1 Gammaproteobacteria bacterium
GGCTTGGGGATCACGCTGCCTGCCGGGATCACCGGCGCGCCCGGCGCGCGCGCCCGCGCAGGATCCAGTACGCCACGCACCCGCTATCTCACCAGCAGCTTGAAGATCGGTGCAAGCACGACGCCGGCCAGACCCACGATGATGAAGGCGGCACGCCAGTCGAGATTCTCGGAGATGGCGCCACCGGCAATCTGCGCGCCGGCAATCACGCCAAAGGCACTGCCCAGTGGAATACCCAGCGAGTAGATGGCCAGCGCACGGCCGCGACTGCCCGGCGGGAAGTAATCCGAGATCAGCGAATAGGAGGGCGCCACGCCGCCAGCCTCACCGACACCCACGCCGACGCGGGCCAGGAACAGCTGCCAGAACGTCGTGGCCATGCCGCACACGGCGGTAAAGCCGCTCCATACGGTCAGCGAGATGGTGATGATCCAGGTGCGGTTGGTGCGATCGGCCAGCCAGGCGATCGGCACGCCCAGCGTCGAATACAGGGCCGCGAACGCAATACCCCCGAGCAGGCCGAGCTGGCGGTCGCTTAAGCCGAGTTCCTCGCGAATCGGGATGGCCAGGATCGAGATGATCTGGCGATCGAGAAAATTGAAGAAATACACCAGGAACAGCATGCCGAGCACGAGCGCCCGATAGCGTGCGCTGGCGGGCTCGCTGACAGGCGTGGCATCACTGGCGTTGGAGTCGCTGGCGCTCATCGGGCCGATCATGCAGTGATGGGGCGCGGGCGGCAAGCCGCATCGAATCCGAACGCCCGGAAGTCTCCGCGATTGCGGGGTAGAATCCGCAGCAACTCGACAACCGCGTCACACGCTGCGAGGAAAGCTATCCGGAGTGGAAAGCTGCGGGCCTGCCCGCCGCGTAACAGGAGGCGCCGCCATGACCGAACCGTTCCTGGCTCATGAGCCACTGATCCGTTTAGCCGCCTTCGCCTTCGTGCTGCTGGCGATGACGCTGTGGGAGCTCGTCGCCAGTCGGCGGCCCCAGCGCATTCATCGCGCCCAGCGCTGGCCGGGCAACCTCTCGATCGTCGTGCTCAACACCGTGGTGCTGCGCCTGGTCTTCCCGCTGGCCGCCGTCGGTGCCGCACTTGTTGCCGCCGAGCGCGGCTGGGGCCTGTTCAATCACTTTGCGGTGCCGATGTGGCTGGCGGTGGTCGTCTCCGTGGTGGTGCTGGACATGGCCATCTATTTTCAGCACCGTCTGTTCCATGCCGTCCCCTGGCTGTGGCGACTGCACCGCATGCACCATGCGGACCTGGAGTTCGATGTCACCACGGGGTTGCGCTTTCATCCTCTGGAAATTCTGATATCGATGGTCATCAAGCTCGCCGTGGTGACCGTGCTGGGCGCGCCGGCGCTGGCCGTGCTGATCTTCGAGGTACTGCTCAACGCCACCTCGATGTTCAACCATGGCAATGTCAGACTTCCGGCGCGGATCGACCGCTGGCTGCGTCTGATTGTGGTGACACCGGACATGCACCGTGTCCACCACTCGATCATCCGTCAGGAGACCGACAGCAACTTCGGCTTCAACCTGCCCTGGTGGGATCGGGTGTTTCGTACCTACCGGGACCAGCCTTCCGCCGGGCATCTCGGCATGACGATCGGCATCGAGGATTTCAGGGATTCGCGGGATCTGCGACTGGATCGCATGCTGCTCCAGCCCTTCGTAAGCCCTCAGCGCGACGGGCAGCGACAGCGCCCATGAAGAACGTCATGATGCGATATCGCGCTGGTCGTGGAGGCGTCTTCTCTCGACCGCAGATGAACGAGCGGTGAGGTGGATATGATAAGCGGGCCGGGACAGTCTTGCGGTGGATGACGGGAGAGGGTGATGGCAACAGTGCAATCGATCAGCCAATGGCATGACACGGCGGACCTCGTCATTGCCGGCGCCGGCGTGGCCGGCTGTGCGACAGCGATTCATGCCATCGAATGCGACGCCGGGCTCGATGTCCTGATGCTGGAGAAGATGCCCGAGGACAAGGCAGGTGGCAACAGTCGTGTATCAGGGCAGACGATGTTCCTGCCCCGTGACGTGCGAAAGACCATCGGTTATCAGCGCCAGCTGAATGCGACAAATCCCGTTCCCGAGGCGCAACTTAGAAGCTGGGCCGAGGAGGCGGTGATGCTGGAACCATGGGTGGAGAGCATCGCACGCGAAGCGGGCTTCACCCTTGTCAGGACGATGGTCGACGATCCGGCACCATTGTTCAATGTATGCGAGTTCCCGGAGTTCGAGGACTCCGATGTCGTCGAGTACATCGGCACCCTCAGTAATCAGCCGGACACCGTGCTGACACCGTCGGGGTTGTGGGAAGCTTTTCGGCGCTGCGTGCAGAACCGGCCAGTGAGACGGCAATACAACAGCCCGGTGATGGATCTTGTGCAGGATCCGGATTCAGGCGAGGTGTTTGGCGTGCAGGTGCGCAGCCCCTCGGGTGAAACGCGCAACATCCGCGCACGGCGCGGCGTCGTGCTCGCCGTGGGCGGTTATGAGAACGACATCGGGATGCTGCGCAGCTATGCGGGCTTGCACGACGTGGTGCCGCTCGGCTCCCCGGCAAACACCGGCGATGGTGTGCGCATCCTTCAGCGGGCCGGTGCCGAGATGTACAACTTCACTCAGTACAGCACGCTTGCAGGCGGTCTGTGGCCAGCGATTCAGGTGCCCGGCGAGCCGACGGCATTCATGCGACAGATCGCGTGGGATGCCTGGAGCTGGATCGACATTGCTCAGGATTCTTCGCGGTTCATCGACGAGTCCGTGGACTATCGTCTGATGCACTACAAGGAGAAGAGATTCGGCGTCTGGCGCGATACCGCATACCCCAGGGTTGGCGTGACGCACATGGTCTTCGACGACGCCACACGCGAAGCTCAGAAGCTCGTAGTGGATTTGATGACCTGGAGTGCGCTGGTCGCCGATTATCGTTGGTCCGAGGATAATTCGGCCGAGGTGTCCAATGGCGTCATTGTCTCTGCAGGGAGCATCCGGGAACTGGCGGAGAAGATCGGCCGCGACCCCGGCGCGCTGGAGGCGACAGTCGATCGCTACAATGCCATGGTGCACGCCGGCGTGGATGGCGACTTCGGCCGACCGGCGGAGAAGATGCATCCCCTGGACAAGCCGCCATTCCACGCCCTGCGGATTCTGCCGGGTGTGATCTGCACGGGTGGCGGCGCGGTGCGCAATGGCGCCTCGCAGGTTATCTCTACCACCGGCGATCCGGTTCCGCGGCTTTACTCGGCAGGCGAGCTCGGTTCGATCCACACGGGTCTGTATCAGCTTGGTGGCTATCTCGCCGAGTGCATGGCGACCGGTCGAGTGGCGGCGCGCTCGCTCGTTGGGGCGCAGCCGTGGTGTTAGTTGCTGTCAGTACCGCCTAGCGGTCAGTCACCGCAGAACAGACGGGCAAGGAGACATACCCGAATGAAAGATCAGTCGATCACACGCATCATGACACCCGATCCTCTGACGGTCGGCCCCGAAGAGACCGCGGCCGCCGCCTACCGAACAATGCGCAAGGCCCGCTGTCATCACCTCCCGGTCGTGACCGACGGCGTGCTGGTCGGCATGCTCGGGCGCAGCGATCTTATCAAGGCGCTGATCCCGCCGAACAATCGGGAACAGCCGCTGACGGGCGAGGCGCTGCTGGAGGCGCGCCGGGTGGAATCGGTGATGTCCCGGCACCTTGTGACGGTACCGCAGCAGTCCACGCTGCTGGACGCGGTCCGCGCGCTCTCGCGCGGCGATCTCCACGCCCTGCCGGTCGTCGCGCCGGGCGACGTGCTGGTCGGGCTGGTCACGTCGAGCGATCTGGTCGAGGCCCTGCGTGACAGCCTGGTACACCCGGTTGCCGAACCCGACGCCCGGCCGGAGCTGCCGTTTGCAACCGCGCCTGATCCCGAAGGGCGCAGACAGCGTGCGCTGATGGACCTCTACCGCGCGGTCGGGCATTTCCTGCACTCAGGACGCGGAGAACTCGAGAACAGCCGGCTGTTGCGTGCCTTCGGCAACGTTCGGGAACTGCTGGAGCGGCCTGAAATCGGCATTTGAGCGCGTGAGATCGCACGGCTTGCCCCGGTGCCACCCGTTGCCAGCATCCGGCATTTGCTGTTTTCATGGCTATCGTTACCAACGCTTCTTTCGGGAGTACGAACATGAGCAGCATGAACGGAAAAGTAATCGCGATTACCGGCGGGGCAGGCGGCATCGGTGAAGCTACGGCGCGCCTGGCGCATGCACAGGGCGCGAGTGTGGTGATCACGGATCGTGAGGCCGGTCCGGTCGAGGCGATTGCCGAGTCGCTCGGTGAGCGGGCGATCGGGCTTGCCGTGGATGTGAGCCGGCGCCAGGACAACGAGCGCATGGTGGCAGCGGCGCTGGAGAGCTTCGGCCGGTTGGATGGAGTGTTTCTGAACGCGGGTATCGAGGGCGAGGTGGGCCCCTTCGACAGTCGTTCCGACTCAGCCTGGGAGAAGGTGTTCGCGGTGAACGTGCACGGCGTGCGCCTTGGCGTGGAGGCCGCGCTGCCGGCGCTGCGCGAGGCGGGGGGCGGCAGCGTCGTGATCACTTCCAGCGTGGCCGGTCTGCGCGGCGCGTCCGGGCTTTCGCCCTACGTGAGCAGCAAGCACGCGGTGGTGGGCATGATGCGCTGCCTGGCGGCGGAACTCGGTCCGGAAGGTATCCGGGTCAACACACTGAACCCCGGCCCCGTCGACAACCGCATGATGCGCTCGATCGAGGAGCAGGCCAGTCCCGGCCACGGCGAGGAGGTGCATAAGGCGTTCGTGGCGCGAGTGCCGCTGGGCCGCTACGTCACCAACGAGGAGTGCGCGGGCATGGCCGTGTTCCTGTTCTCCGATGCGGCTTCCGGTTGCAGCGGCAACACCTATCTGGTCGACGGCGGCTATTGCTCCCAGTAGCTTGAGGACTTCCTGGGTTTCCGCACTACCCGGCAGCGCAACGGGTCGCGAAAAATGCCGGGGCGGTCGGCATCATTGTCAGCGGGTGCCTATTCGGCCAGGGGCGGGCCCGTGAACTCGAGTTGGAACTCCTCGGCAATTTCGGTGATGCGCGGCATGTCGTTGGGAATGACCAGTGCTTCGGTGGCCATCTCCTGGAAGAAACGCTCGAATCCCCCAGGTACGACCATGGTCAGCATGTCGGCACCGTCCTCGCTCTCGACCCGGTAGGAGTGCTGGCTGCCGCGGGGCACGAATACGGCATTCCCGCCATCGACCGTGACCTCGCGACCGTCGATATGAAAGCGCACTGTGCCCGACACAACGTAGAAATACTCGTCGGCGTCGTGATGAATGTGCAGGGGCGGGCCCCCCGGCTGGGCTGTCGTGACCCTGAACATGGCTGAGCGTCCGTCGGTCTCGGCCGCAGGCAGTACGACCTGATAGGTGGTGTCGTTCCACTCGACCGGCTCGTGGCTCCACGCCGGCTGCAGGCCCAGCAAACACGCAATCGCAGCAATTCTGACGAACATGATGGCTCCCCCCAGTGTTTTAGGGAAGCTTTCCATACAAAGCCTGCTCGCTCAAGCTATTTCAAGGCTGGGCGACTGCGGGTGCTGGCGCTGGGTTCATGTCCGGTCAATAGGCGTAGACATAGAGTCGCGATTCTTCGTCGCACACCGCATAGACCCGCCGGTTATCCGGGTCCACCGCGATGCCCTCACCCTTGACGATGCCGGTCTGGTACACCCTGACCGGGTTGTACTGCATGTCGATGACCACGATCCTGCGCGACTCGTCGCTGATGATCCACAGCATGTTCTCGACCGGGTCATACGAGATGCCGGACAGATCGCCCATGGCAAATGGCCCGGTGAAATCGATCGGCACGGTTTCAAGAATCTCCAGGTCGCGGTCGAGCCGCAGCAGCAGCCGGGGATTCTTCTCGTTGACGACGAAGAAGTCGCCCGTGCGGGTGTTGATCGTGATCCCTTCCAGACCATCGTTCGGTCGATTTGCGGGCACATCCACCGCTGTCCTGCTGAGGATCACGCCGTCACGGGTCACGTTGAGTATCTGGCGCAGGCGCTCCTCGACCACCCAGAGCGTGAGGTTCGCGGGATCGACGACAATGCCTTCGAGGTCGTCGCTCGCGAAGGGAACATGCCTCACGACTTCCCCCTGCCGGGTCAGCTGGTACATCCCCATGCCGGGATCATCGCTGACGGTCCACAAGTGCACGCCGTCATAGTCCAGGGCGAGACCGGAGGGGTCGCTGACCGCAATGTCGTAGACTGCCAGCAACGCGAGACTCTGGCCGGGCGGCGGAGTGTCGGCCGAATCGGACGATCCGCCGCAGCCGGCAATCAGCCCTGCGAGCAGCAGCGGCAAGAATGTCAGGACACGCATCGCGGCTTCCGGGTGGCGTCAGCGTCGGAGGAGAGTATGGCGGGAGCAGCGTTGCTCATGGCCGCCTTTCCCGGAGCCCGCGCCTGTGATGACAGCCCAGTCACATGGCTCGCTTCATGGGGCAAGCCACTTCCCGCCTCAGTCATCCACCCGCTCCCTGGGATCTATGCAAGCTATCGTGCATCAGTCGCGTGACCTGGGCGCCTCGCGAAATCGCGGGCGGGCATAGTCATCGAAGTTATCAGCCTCCGGTTTCTCCTCCAGTGTCTGCTCGGATTCCTGACTCGGTTCATGCTCAAGTGTCTGCTCCGGATCCGCACCCGGTTTAACGCTCGCTTCCTGGTTCAGCGCTTGGTCCAGCTTTCGCTCCCGCACCGCGTCGGGCTGCGCCTGCGCATCCGGTCTCGCGCCAGACTCCGGACGCGCCGCTTCCACCCTGCCCGGTGTTCGGGCGTAGTCATCAAACCAGGCCGCATCACGCTCGGCGGGCCGGGGGGGATCCTGGCCGACGGCCTCGGTGCGGGCCTGGGCACTGAGCGCGCCCGGTAATGCGGCCGCACCCAGCGCAGCGCCAAGCAGAAACGTTCTGCGATCCAGAATACGCCGCGCGCTGATATCCTCGGCATAGAGAGTCAGTATTGTTGGCTTGATCGACGACTGGTCAGCCATGACATTCCTCCAACGGAACAATTGCGTCTGGCGCGAGCATACGTTTTCATGGAAGTCGCAGTCAAAGCAGGCGCGCACATTGGAAAAGGTTGAATTGCACAAGTGAACGACCAGCAACCATTCAACCCTGCACCCGGATCGGTCGATGCACCTTCCCTCGCCTGGGTAATCGCACCGATGTCGCCTGCTGAATTCCTTGAGCGCCACTACGAGCGACGGCATGTCGTTATCCAGCGCGGACAAGCAGAGTATTTCAGCGATGTGCTGTCACTCGCGGACACCGATGCCGTGCTGACCCGGCAGGTGTTGGCGGATACGGACGTGCAGCTGGTGAAAACTGGCGGCCTGGCCGCGTCCGAGTCATTCACCACAGTACATGGCGACATCGATCCCGTTCGTGCGCTGCAACTTTTCCGGCGCGGCTACACTCTGGTTTTTCGCTCGCTTAATCGGCGCCTGCCGAAACTCCAGGCCCTCTGTCGGTCGCTGGAGAATGACTTAAATTGCGATATGCAGACGAACGTTTATCTCACCCCACCAGGCAGCCAGGGCGGGCGGACACACTTCGATACTCATGATGTTCTGGTGCTGCAGTGCCAGGGCACTAAGCGGTGGCGAATTTATGCAGGCCCTGTGGCGCTTCCGCTGCCAAGTCAGGCCTTCCGCAGCACTGATTTCGATCCTGGCCCGGTGATCGACGAGTTCGAGCTCGGGCCGGGTGATGTCGCCTACCTGCCGCGGGGTACCGTACATGATGCGGTCTGTGGAGATGACCTGTCCCTGCATGTCACAGCCGGTTTATTGACGTATCGCTGGATCGACCTGTTACAAGAGGTGCTTCTGGCCGAGACTCTCAGGGATCCGGAACTGCGCCGATCACTGCCGCCGGGATATGCCCTCGACGCGACGGCGCGAAAACACATGGTCGAGCGCTGTCGCGTCCTGTTGCAGAACATCGCCGACGGCACAACGGCTCCAGCGGTGGTCGAGCGTTTCGCGACCGGCTTTCGGGCTTCGCGGCAACCCGAAGCGGATGGGCAGTTACTGCAGGAAGCCTCGCCGGCGTCTGTGGACATTGGGACCCTTGTTGCGGTGAGATCCAGACTGTTGTGGTCCATCACCGCGTCGGTGTCCGAGACACATGCCGACAATCGGATACGCTTACAGGCGCACGGCACGGAGATCATTTTTCCTGCGGATATCGAGCCCACGCTGCGAGAGGCCATGACGAGACCGCACTTCAAGATTGGCGAACTGTCCGGAAGCCTCGATCCGGCAGGGCAACTCGTTCTGGTACGCCGGCTGCTGAGCGAAGGGGTGCTTCGCATTCTGAAGGAGCCGCCGGAGCCACCCTGATCGCGCTCGACCCTGATCCCGCAATGTCCAGCGCGTTTTCAAGCTGTTCATGGTAACGGGGTAACCCCCCCAAGTCCCTCAACAGGAAATCGGTGGACCCTGCAGGACTATGAGCCTGCGACTGGCATCAGCTCAAGCAGCCAATACGCTCAAGTGCTCGCTCAGCACCACCGCCGCAATCGAAAAGTAAATCACCAGCCCGAATACATCACAGATCGTCGTGACGAGAGGACTGCTCGCCACGGCCGGGTCAACGCCCACACGGGTCAACACGAAAGGCAGGATCGTGCCCAGCAGATTGGCCATCAGGATAATGCAGATCATGGACAGACCCACGACCGTCCCGATCGCCCAGACAAGGTCGCCGATGTCCAGCATCCACCCCATGGCGACACCCATGGCAAAACAGGCCGCCCCCATCGCCAGGCCCAGCGTCAGACCCACCATCAGCTCTTTGCGAAGCACCGCCCACCACTGGCCCAAAGTGACCTCGCGGGTGGATATCGCGCGCACCATCAGTCCTTTCGCACCGCGATGTAATCCGGCGTCATCAACCGGCCGATGCTCTCCACCGGATATCCCAGCAGTTCGCGAGCCTCCCGGAGGTCATCCGGACTCAGCAGTTGCATCAGTCGCTGCGTCACCCCGGCCGGCAGTTCTTCGAGCAGCGCGGTTCTATCGTCAGGATTCAGATGGGCGAGGAGGTGGCGATTGTCCTCGTCGGAGAGTTCCTTGACGAAAGCGTCCTGGTGCTCTACCTCGAGATGGGCGAAAACGCTGGCTGCCCGGGTACGAGGCAGGCTACGGTAAAAGAAGAGCCTCTCGCCACTTTCCAGTTCCAGGAGCAGATCCGCCACTTCCGGGTCCGCCCAGTCCTCGACCAGTGAGGCCAGATCTTTCCACTTACGATCCTCAATCAGCTTGCTTATCTGTTGTTTGTTCGTGTCCAAATGCACGTTCGTCATTGCGGATGTCTCCAGTTTTTACGGTTTCGTTACCACAGGCGGGCGGTCGAGACGACGCCTTGTACGATCTGACGCTGACTACATCGACCGCGGCGATGAACTGCGTGCCGAAAGAGCGCGATGTTGCGGTTGAAGTGTACCGAAGCAGATTGTTAACGGCAGTCGCACTGGCCAAACCGTTGGTCATGCGAAAGCCCGGACTCCTTGCTTCAACGGCAGGCGCCAGAGTCCTTGTCAAAAATCACCCAAAGTTGCACGCGTTACCGAGTTACGATAACATAGGTACATGATCGAGTCGTTTGGAAACCGTCTCGCGGAAGATCTCTTCTACGATCGGCAATCCAAGGCAACGAGAGCGTTTCCAAAAGAACTTGTTCGCGCAGCGCGCCGAAAGATCCTGGTTCTGCATGATGCTGCAGAACTGGCGGACCTGAGGGCGCCTCCGGGCAACCGGCTCGAATCATTGCGCGGCAAATGGCGTGGTTACTTTTCCATCCGTATCAACGACCAATGGCGAATTGTTTTCAAGTGGAACTCCGGGCGAGCAGGTGAAGTGGCAGTGGTTGATTACCACTAGGGGTCGAGACGAAATGAAGCACACGCAATACAAGCAGCCGCCCAACCCGTTTCATCCGGGCGAAATTCTGTTGGAGGAATTCCTTGAGCCGGCAGGAACTTCGCAGGCGGCTTTTTCGCGCACCATCGGCTGGACCAAGTCGAGGCTGAACGAGTTGATCAAGGGGAAGCGCGGTATCACTGCGGACGCCGCGCTCGATCTTGCCGCGGTGCTGGGTACTTCGCCACGCCTGTGGATGAACCTGCAGACGACCTATGACCTGGCGCAGGCAGAGAAACGTCGACACGCGGCCTGAGTTTGCCCGGCTGGCGGAGGTTTTCCGTACATACAGAGAGTGCTGTCCTGAGTCCGCCAACGCTCTGCCGTAGCGGCCGCCTTGTCCGTGGCGTACGCGCCATACGTCAGGCGGCGAGGGGCCAGCGCTCAGCCCACCGAAGACGCCAGCGACATCGGCAAGTAGGTGGCAAACAGCGCGAGAAGTATTGTCCCCGACGCGACATAAACCCCGAGCATTATCAACTTGCCGAGGCGGACTCTCGTTTCGAGCGAGAGATCTCGCTTCGTCAGAAGGATTGCACAGGGAACCAGTCCGATCAGCAGCAGCACTGCACTGAACTGGTAATTGCCGATGACGGCCCGGGAAAGCCACGGGAGCTCCACACCGAACGACCGGTATAGATGCTCGAATTTGCCACATACCCAATAAACCCCTGCGTAGGCCAGAGCGGATATCGCAACTGACACCGGATACCGGAATCGAAGCCTGCCACCAGGCCTTGGGTCAGCCTCATGAGAGTCGGTGGGATCGTCAGATGGCATGGTAGACGACATTCTCGTCTCCTGGCTGATGACTTTAGGGTCGGCCATGGAACCTCGCCATCGCAAGGGTACCGCGCACAGAATGATATCGCTACTCGCGAACCGGCGCCGGCGTCTGCTGCTCCGCGTAGTGCTCGAAACTGGACAGGCTCGGCTCGCCGGTCCACTCCTCCGGCGCGTGGAAGTACTTCGGATCGATATTCTTCTCAACGTAATCGAGCAGGTTGCGCGACAGGACCGTCTCCAGGTCCGTCGCCGTGCCCATGAAGCAGGCGTACTGGCAGTTGCCCGGGGTCTGTCCCATCAGCATCCACGGCAACCAGGGCGTGATCCGATTCCAGACGCCGGTGAAGTCCAGCGTTGTCAGTGCCTCGTTCTGCATGTCCTCGGCCTTCACGTGATGGGCGAAGAACTCGGAGGCCTGCACAATCGGTCCTGAAGACTCGCGCGGCCACCGATCCGGCTGCAGTGCATTCGGGTAGGCCAGGTGAATATGCATCTCCATTGCCAGCTGCGGGCCATGCTGGTGCCAGGGCAGCACGAACGGGGCTCTCGGCGGCGGTGCAGATGTGTCCAGGCCGCCGAAGGTCGGCGGGGCCGGGAAGTGGTCCTCGATCAGGTAGTTGAACGGATCGTTGCTGACATGCACCACCGGCACGCGCTCGTTGGTGTAGGGGTTGTCCCATTCCTCGATCACCTCACCGCTGCGCAGATCGGTGTAGAGGATCACCTCGCGGCACAGGCGCTCGATCGAGCCATCCTCGCGCGGGTTCAAGCGGATAACGCCGAAGCCCTGGGCGCCGACCAGGTTCCTGATCTGCTTGTGGGGCTCAATGCCCATGATGTAGCCCTTGAACCAGAAGTACTTCTGCTTGCCCCAGTCCAGGTCGCCCTGGAGGCGTGCGTAGGCCAGCTGGTTGCCGCGGCCGGTGCGCAGATCCAGGTACGGCCCCTCCAACGCGGGGCCGCGACCGCCTTTGCTGACCAGAAACCCGTTCGGCGTTGCCGCTGCGGCCGGAGCCGCCACACCTGTGCCCGGCGCGGGGCGCTGACCACAGGCGGCGAGCGCGAGCGTTGCGGCGCCCACGGCACCCAGGGACGAAAAGGACTGCAGGAACTGGCGACGTTGCACTGTCATGGGAGGATTGTCCTTCAATGGTTATGCGCGCCCCCGCATAGACGTGGCCCTTGGAATGTGCAGGAATGTCCGCCCCTGTTTCGCTTGCGCGCCAACTGGAACACATGCGACTAGCCAATTTCATTCGAGCCGAGATCTCGCCAATTCTCCAGGATTGGGAAGATTTCGCCAAAACCATCCGCAGTGCCAGTCACATGAACAAGACTGGACTGCGTGACCATGCCCGGCTCATGCTGCTGGAGATTGCCGACGATCTCGAGCTACACCAGACTGACGCAGAACAGGCCGCCAAATCGAAAGGCAACGAGCCGGACGATGGCGAAGAGACCTGGGCGGAAGTCCACGGGGGCGATCGACATACCAGCGGCTTCAGTGTCATGGAGACCGTCTCCGAGTTTCGCGCCCTGCGCGCGAGCGTGGTTTCACTGTGGACCAGAGCCTACCCAACGATCTCCGGCACACAGCTTGAAGACCTCACGCGATTTCATGAAGCAGTGGATCAGGCCGTCGCCGAGTCGCTGGAGCAGTATGCGACCCTGAAGGAGATGGAAACCCGACTGTTCGGCGCCATCTTGATCGCATCGCCTGATCCGATCTATGTGCTCGATCTGGAGGGTAAATTCATCTACGCCAACAAGGCAACCGCAGACCTGTTCAGTCTGAAGACAGAGGCGATCATCGGAAAATCCACCTTTGACCTTGGCTTTTCCTTTGCCTCGGATTTTCAGCACAACCTTGATAAAGTAGTGGCCGACCAGTCTGCCTATCGAGGCAGGTTTGTTCACACCTTTGCTTCAGGCCATGGCGAGAAGTTCGAGTACACGCTTGCACCTGTGCTTGACGAACAGGGAAACTCAGAGGCGACAGTATGCATCTCCCGAGACATTACCCAACAGGCGCTCGCCGAAGAACAGATACTGTACAACGCGCAGCACGATCTGCTGACAGGGCTGCCGAACCGACGTCTGTTCATGGATCGTCTTGAGCAGGAGGTCAAGCACATAACACGTAGCAGCCTGCCGCTGGCTGTACTCTTTATGGATCTCGATGGCTTCAAGGAAGTCAACGACACGCTCGGCCATGACGCGGGGGACCGTTTGCTCTGCGAGGTGGCAGAGCGTCTTGCCGAGTGCGTTCGCAATGACGACTCGATAGCTCGTCTGGGCGGAGATGAGTTCGCGGTGATTCTTGCGGGCGCCAAGCAGCGCCTGGGGGTTCAGCGTGTCGCCCAGACGATCATCGATGCAATCGCGACGCCTTTCCATATTGCCCGGCAGCCTGTGCAGATCTCGGTCAGTGTCGGCATCACGTTCTACCCGCAGGATGCCTCGTCGCCTGTGGCTCTGCTGCAGGCTGCGGATCAGGCCATGTACAGGGCCAAGAAGTCGGGCTCCAATCGGATGTGTTTCCACGACACAGCGAGTCAATGAGTCAGGCATCGCGACCAAATTCGTCGGCCGCGGCCTCGCCGTGTTAATCGTTAACGTGGTAGTTCCGCAGTCGAGGGCAAGCTGCCGACACTTTTCCTGACTGCTGTTCTGGAGTCTGATCAATGCCCGAATTGAATTATCGTACGCTTGGCCCATCCGCGCTACGGGTGTCCGAGTTATGCCTTGGCACGATGACATTCGGAGCCGATCATGCGGTGGCGAAGATCGATGCCGATGCTGCGCGTGAGATCTTTACCATTTTCCGCGATGCTGGCGGAAACTTTATCGATACCGCAAACATGTATACCGGCGGCCAGAGCGAGGCGCTTATCGGCGAGATCATCGCGCCTTGCCGCGAGGAGATCGTGCTGGCCACCAAGTACGGGCACTCGATGAACCCGGCCGATCCCAATGCCGGCGGGATGCATCGCAAGAACCTAGTCCAGTCGGTCGAGCGCAGCCTGAAACGCCTGAAGACCGATTACATCGATCTCTACTGGATTCATTCATGGGATCGGTTCAGCGAGACCGATGAAGTGATGCGCGCACTTGATGACCTGGTCCGCGCGGGCAAGATTCTTCACATCGGTGCTTCGAACTCACCGGCGTGGCGGGTGGCAGAGGCCAATGCGAAAGCCCGGGCTCACGCTGCCACACCGTTTACGGCGGTGCAGGTTCAGTACAGCTTGGTCGAGCGCACAGTGGAAAACGAGGTGATTCCGATGGCCCGCGCCAACGGCCTTGGCGTGCTGGCGTGGAGCCCGCTGGGCATGGGCGTGTTGACCGGCAAGTACCTGGACGGGGCAGGGCGGGGCAGGTTGAGCAATATGCCGGGCACCGCATACCTGAGCGATCGGTCACTGGAGATCGCCCGGATCGCCGTCAATATTGCAGAAGAGATCGGCGCTACGCCGTCTCAGGTGGCGCTGGCTTGGATTCTTGCGGCCAACGCAATTCCGATCGTAGGCGGTTCGCGCAAGGAGCACTTTGCCGAAGCGATAAATGCGTGCGACGTCGTATTGAGCGCTGAGCAGCGGGCACGCCTGGATGCTGTCAGCACACCGCCACCCAACCAGCCTGGCGCGCTTTTTCCGCGGATCGATACGATGGTCCACGGTGAAGTCGTCGCGCGGATCAATCCCTGACGAGGCACGCGATTCAGCCTTCGGTGGGAATCAGACCGCTGTGAACAGTAGATCCACCGCCGCAAGCAGTTCGTTGCGGTGCTTAGATAAATTGCCGCGACACGTAGAGAGCTCTTTCACTGGAACGGACGCAATTTCGGTTGTTGACAAAAAGTACTCTTGATCTCCGATACCAATCACCGGATTTAGCCGCTGCATTGTCGGCTCGCTTGACGGTTTGGCTACAACCAGCGGGGCCATGATGCGGGTGCCGAGCGAACTCAACATTTCATGCTGAAGATCGACGATATAGGGAGCCCACTCGCGTGACTGTGGATTGGGGTTGGCGTAGTAATCGAATTGCGGCATGCAAACCTCAGAAGCTGCGGTACACCGCCAGGGCCGGGCCACGTTCCTCAATGCGCCGGTTGTAAGCCTCAATGGCCTGACGATTTGCCTCCAGCCATTCGAGTTGTTCGCGCCGGCTGATTTCCTCTTCCAGCGATCTTTCCAATGTTTGCGACAGATTGACCCCCAGGTTTTTCGCCTTATTTTTCAGTGAGGTGCGAATCCTCAGGTTGACTGGTGATTTCTCCTCGGCTGCAGCATCACTATGCATTACTATGGTCCAGTAACGGCTATGCGCCCAGTCTATGCGCACAGCACGCCAGATGCAATCGTGGCCCGACCAGGTACGCCGTACTCGCACGACTTGCTGTCGCCTTCGCTGCGATGTCAACTGGCGCTGCTTTCTTTCAAATCCTATGCTCCCAGAGTTCCTGCACCTTGCCGTCTGCCACCCGGTTTACGATCAGGCCGTCGAGCGTGACCGGCTTCCAGGTGGTGGATATACTCTACCGAGCAATTTGGACTGCACTACTTGTACCCAGTCACTGCGAACCGATGAATACGACTATCAGGACTGGGTGCAGGTCAGAGGACCCGCATTTGCGCCGCGCATACCCGTCGCCCGTCAGGTGCCTCGGGCGTCTCGCGGTGATGGCCGCCACGCTCATCCTGATGTGCGTAGTGTCCTTGGGGCTGAGCGGCTGCGCCACGGCGCCGGCCACCAAGGATGATCCAAGCGAGCAGGGGGCGGCACCGCGAGGAACCCAGACCGATGTCTGGGCGCAGCTGTCCAGCCAGTTCGCGTTGCCCTTACCCACTCAGGCCAGTGGACGCGCCCGCGTTCAGCGCTACGTCGACTTCTATTTCGTCAACAGTAATTTTCTCACCGTGTCGCTGGGGCGGGCAGAACCCTGGGTCGAGTACCTGCTGGAAGAACTTGAGCGCCGCGATCTGCCCGCTGAGCTGTTCCTCGTTCCACTGATCGAGTCAGGCTTCGAGCCGCGGGCAACCAGTGCCAGTGGCGCCGCCGGGATCTGGCAGTTCATGCCGGCAACGGGTGCGCACTTCGGTCTGCGTCAAACCGTCGACTTCGATGGTCGTCGCGACGTCTTCGCCTCTACGGAGGCGGCCCTCGAATACCTTGAAACCCTGTATGCACGCTTCCAGGACTGGCCGCTGGCGCTGGCCGCCTTCAACTTCGGACAGGGAAACGTGGCCCGGGCGATGGAGGCCAATGAGCGCATCGGCGCGCCTACCGACTACTGGTCGCTGGAACTGTCCGAAGATGCAATGTCATACGTGCCAAGAATCCTGGCTGTGCGCCAGCTGATCGAGTCCCGGCGCGTCGAACTGCCCAGGCATCGGCCCGAAAGCACCGCCGTCGCCCTGCAGATCAACGCTGCCATCGATCTGCATCGCGTCGCAGCCCTCGCCAACATGCCACTCGATGATCTGCGCAGTCTCAACTCCGCTACACGCTCCACCGTGCTGCCAGCCGTTCCTGGCGCTCGGCTGGCACTTCCTCGCAGCACGCTGCCAAACCTCGTGCAGCACCATTTCGAACAAGGCGCGTCGGGTGTCGATGCCCTCGAGGCTGCAGGCCAGACACTTCTCGCTGCGGCGGCCCTGTCACCGCCGCCGGGAGCATCGAACGGCGGCACCCCCGTCACCGCGCCCTCTCGTGTGCATGTCGTTCAGCGCGGCGAGAGCCTGTGGGGTATTGCCGCCCGGTACGGCGTGGATCTCGGAGAATTGGGCGAGATCAATGCGCTGCCGCGTGGGGCGACGCTCAGTCCAGGCCAGCGTCTGCAAGTGCCGGCGGGAAAGAACCCGCAGGCGCAGCCGGTCACTCACCACGTGCAACCCGGCGAAACGCTGAGTGCCATCGCCCGACGCTATGGCGTAAACCTCGATGCCTTGCGCCTGGCCAATCACATACCCGGTGATTTCCTACGTGCGGGTGAGACCTTGGTGATCCCGCGTCGCCGTTGATTGCCACAACGGCGGCAGAGTCAGGTCGCCAGACCGCACAGCATCAGGTTTCGTTCTCGGCAATCGACACGTTGTAGACGCCTGCCTGACGCGCTGCATCCATCACGGTGATCAATGTCTGGGTCACCGAGGCCCTGTCGGCCTGAATGACCACCGAGGCTTGCGGGTTTTCGGCATGAAGGCGCTCGATGTTGGCACGCAGTGCTCGTGGATCCACCTGCCGACGCTCGATCCGGATTTCGTTCGTAGCCGTGATCTCGACCAGGATATTCGTGCGGTCCGGACGCGCCGTAGTCTCGGCGTCAGGTCGGTTGACGTCGAGACCGACTTCCTTGACGAACGAGGCGGTGACTATAAAGAAGATCAACATGATGAACACCACGTCCAGCATCGGGGTGATGTTGATCTCGTTTTCCTCTTCGTCACTTCCGCCTGGAGCGGAAAATCTGCGCATGATTGTTCACCTCAGTGATTCGAATATAGGCCGCTACAAGTCACTTGTACACCTTTTCGATGTCTGGTGCGCTTCGTATCGGTGCCAACGTCTGCGCGCTGCGTTCGCTGACCGCGAAGGCCGCCGGCATCGGGCCGTCGAAAAAGCGCTCTATACGCCTTATACTCCCGCGCTTCGCTGCTGCCGGGCAAGATTCTGGCGACCGGCTGTTACATGCTGCGCTCGCTGGTGATCACGCTGGTGGCCTTTGTCATCGGGCTGCCGTTCGTCTTTCTCGGCGAGCCTGTTCTATCGTAGTGAAGGGCCGACGTCGTGAAGGGCTGATGGGCTGACCGCGGCCTGCAGCGGCCGGCGTCACTGGAGTGTCAGACTGTGGATACTGCGACCATCAACCAGGTGCTGCTGCCGCTGGGACTTGGCCTCATTCTTTTCGCGATGGGGCTGACGCTGACCCTGGCGGATTTCCGCCGCTTGATCGAGGCACCCTGGGCGGTCGGTGTCGGTCTGGCGGGACAGATCGTGCTGATGCCGCTGCTGGGTCTTGCGTTCCTGTTCGTCTGGCCACAGGCGCCCGTGATCGCCGTGGGCTTCATGCTGCTGCTGGCCTGCCCGGGCGGCCCGACGAGTAATTTCCTGACCCATCTGGCCCGCGGAGACACCGCCCTTTCGGTGACGCTGACGG
>JAFIFN010000081.1 GCA_020832005.1 Gammaproteobacteria bacterium
GTCGACGAAAGCCGGACGCCTGCTGGTGCCGGATCCTACCGTCACGGGCGATGCGCTCCGTCACGGCTTCCGCTCGCCGATGCCGTTTCAACCGGCCTACGACTACAGCTATGACGGCATCATGCGTTCGGTCGAGCAGAGCCGGCAGCGCCTCGGGCTTGCCCGGATAGACATCCTGCTGGTTCATGACATCGGACGCCTGACGCATGGCGAACAGCACCTCGCCCATCTGGATACACTGCGCCGCTCCGGCTACCGGGCGCTGGAGGCCCTGCGCACCTCCGGCGAGGTCGCCGCGATCGGTCTCGGCGTCAATGAATGGCAGGTGTGCGACGAGGCGCTCGACTGGGGCAGCTTCGACTGCTTCCTGCTGGCAGGACGCTACACCCTGCTGGAGCAGGCGCCGCTGGAGCGATTCTTTCCGCGCTGCGCGGCGGCCGGTACGTCGCTGATCCTGGGGGGCATCTTCAACTCCGGCATTCTTGCCGTCGGCACGGCATCTGCCGAACAGCCCCTGCACTACAACTACGCACCCGCAGACCCGGCCGTCATTGCCCGGGTACGGGCGATCGAGGAGATCTGCCGGGCCTGGTCGGTGGCCCTGCCCGCCGCGGCGCTGCAGTTTCCGATCGCCCATCCGCAGGTCGCGGCAATCCTCTGCGGCGCGCGCAGCGCGGACGAACTCGCCGCTTCGTTGCGTCATTACCGCTCGGCGATTCCGCCCGGCTTCTGGAGCGATCTCAGGTCGGCGGGACTGATCGCCGAGGCGGCGCCGGTGCCTGCAAGCACGAAGGCCGCTTCATGATCGTCGATGCCCACCAGCATTTCTGGTCGCTGCAGCGACCCGATTACACCTGGCTCACGCCCGAACTTGCGCCGTTGTACCGCGACTACCTGCCGCAGGATCTGCAGCCCCTGCTTGCAGCCAGCGGCGTCCAGCAAACCGTGCTGGTACAGGCCGCCGCCACCGAGGCCGAGACGCGCTACCTGTGCGAGCTCGCCGGGCAATGCGGCTTCGTTGCCGGCATCGTCGGCTGGGTCGACATGGCGCGCGATGACTTCGCTGCGCGCCTCGAGGCACTGGGCAGCAGTGCCGCAGGCCGCCTCAAAGGCATCCGCCCGATGCTCCAGGATCTCGACGACGACACCTGGGTCGCCGCGCCCGCGCTCGACGGCGCGTTCGAGGCGCTCGCGCAGAGCACGCTTGCGTTCGATGCGCTGGTGTTCCCGCGACACCTGCCGTGGCTGCAACAGCGCCTGGAGCGAACCCCGGGTTTAAGGGTGGTGATCGACCATGCAGCCAAGCCGCCGATCGCGCGCGGCGAAATCGACAGCTGGAGGGACGCGCTGGCACCACTGGCCCGCCGGGAGGGCGTGTACTGCAAGCTCTCTGGACTGCTGACCGAGGCCGGCCCTGACTGGCATCCCGCCCAGGTCCGTCCGTTCATCGACTGCGTGGTGAGCCTTTTCGGTACCGAGCGTGTGCTGTGGGGCAGCGACTGGCCGGTCCTGAACCTGGCAGCCGACTATCCGAGCTGGTTCGAGCTTGCGCAGGCGTGTCTGGCCGGTCACGGGACGACCGCGCTCGAGCGCATCTTCGGCGGCAACGCCGGCCATTTCTACCGACTCGCACAGGGAGATTGAACCGTGGGCAGACTCGAAGGCAAGAAGTGCCTGGTCACCGCCGCAGGCCAGGGCATCGGCCGGGAGACGGCACTGGCCTTCGCGCGCGAGGGCGCGACGGTCGTGGCCGTGGACATCGCAGCCGACGGGGTCGGCAGCCTGGCGGCGACGCACCCGACCATCGAGGCCGCCGTGCTCGACGCCTGCGATGCGGCGGCGGTCGAGGCCATCACGCAGGCGCACAGTCCATTCGACGTGGTGTTCAACTGCGTGGGCTACGTGCACCATGGCAGCCTGCTCGACTGCGACCTGCCGAACTGGCAGCGTTCGTTCCGGCTGAACGTCGACTCCATGTACCTGGTGTGCCGCGGTGTGCTGCCCGCGATGCTCGAGCGCGGCGCAGGCTCGATCATCAATGTCGCCTCGGTGGCCTCGAGCATCACCGGTGTGCCCAACCGCTGCGCCTACGGCGCCACCAAGGGGGCCGTCATCGGCCTGACCAAGAGCATCGCCGCCGACTTCGTCAGGCGCGGCATCCGCTGCAACGCGATCTGTCCGGGGACGATCCACACGCCGTCGCTGGAGGAGCGGGTGGACGCGCTGCCCGGCGAGTTCGACGACAACCTGCAGAGCTTCGTCGACCGCCAGCCGATGGGCCGGCTCGGCAGCGCGGCCGAGGTCGCCGCGCTTGCGGTCTACCTCGCGGCCGACGAATCGGCATTCACCACCGGCGCCGTGCACATCATAGATGGGGGCTGGACAATATGAAGGAGGACTTCGGCACATGAAACTCGTAAGGTTCGGCAGCAGCGGCAGCGAGACCCCCGGGCTCATCGACGCCGGCGGCACACTTCGCGATCTGCGCAGCGAGATCGATGACATCACGCCGCACGCGCTCGCGCCCGAGGTGCTCGCGCGCCTGCGCGCGCTCGACCCGGCCCGCCTACCCGCGGTCGACCCACACCCGAGGATCGGCGCCTGCGTCGATGGGGTCAGCAAAATCGTCTGTATCGGCCTGAACTACTCCGACCATGCCGCCGAGTCCGGCATGCAGGTACCCGAGGAGCCGGTGATCTTCATGAAGGCGACGTCGGCGATCTGCGGACCGGACGACGATGTCAGGCTGCCCCGCGGCTCCAGCAAGACCGACTGGGAGGTCGAGCTCGGCGTGGTCATCGGCCGCGACGCAAGCTATGTCGACGAAGCTTCGGCCATGTCGTATGTGGCCGGCTACTGCATCGTCAACGACCTCTCCGAGCGCGAGTTCCAGCTCGAGCGCAGCGGCACATGGGACAAGGGCAAGGGCTGTGACACCTTCGGACCGATCGGCCCCTGGCTGGTGACCGCAGACGAGGTGCCGGATCCGCACGTGCTCGGCATGCGGCTGTGGGTCAACGGCCACCAGTACCAGGACGGCAGCACCCGCACGATGATCTTCAAGGTCCCGAAGCTGGTGAGTTACGTGAGCCAGTTCATGACCCTGAAAGCCGGCGACATCATCTCCACCGGCACCCCGCCCGGTGTCGGCATGGGCCAGCATCCTCCCGTGTATCTGAAGGCCGGCGACATCATGGAGATCGAGATCGACGGGCTCGGCCGGCAGCGTCAGCGCGTCGTCCCGGCCACGACGTAATGCCGACCCATCGCCTCGCGCGTTGCCACAATCTCGAGGACCTCAGGCGCGAGGCCCGACGCCGCGCGCACCCGATGGTGTTCGACTACCTCGACGGCGGTGCCGACGACGAGGTGACCTTGCGGCGAAACAGCCGGGCGTTCGCCGACTACGAGCTGCTGTTCCGCGCACTTGTCGGCGTCGACGCGGTCGACAGCGCCACCACGGTGCTGGGCACGCCGTGCGCCGTGCCGATCATCGCCTCACCGTCCGCCGGGAACCGCCTGTTCCACACCGAAGGCGAGATCGCGGTGGCCCGTGCGGCGGCCGAGGCCGGCATGATCTACTGTCTGTCGACACTCTCCAGCGCCTCGATGGAGGCGGTGGCCGCGGCCAGCCAGGGGCCGAAGTGGTTCCAGCTCTACGTCTGGAAGGACCGCGGCCTTGTCAGGGAAATGCTCCAGCGTGCCCGCGCCGCCGGCTACGGGGCGCTGATCCTGACGGTCGACTTTCCCGTCACCGGCAATCGCGAGCGTGACCTGCGCAACCAGCTGCTCATCCCCCCGAAAATTCGCCCCAGGCACGTGTGGCAGGCGCTGACTCACCCGCGCTGGACGCTGGACTATCTGCGCTCGCCGGCGATCCGCTACGCGAACCTCTCCGAGGACCAACCCGCCGCGTCGCTCGCCGACTTCGTCGCCGCACAGCTCCACGCAGGCTTCGACTGGCACGATGTCGAGTGGTTGCTCGGTGAATGGTCCGGCCCGTCCCTGATCAAGGGTGTGGTACGCGCGGACGATGCCACCCGTGCGGTTGCAGCCGGGTTCAACGGCATCATGATCTCCAACCACGGCGGGCGGCAGCTCGACCATTCGCCGGCACCGATCGATGTGCTCGCCAGCATCGTTGACGCGGCAGCAGGGCGGGCCGAGGTGATTCTCGATGGTGGCGTACGCCGTGGCACGGACGTGCTGAAGGCGCTCGCGCTCGGTGCCCGGGCAGTCAGCGCCGCGCGACCCTATCTGTACGGACTCGCCGCCGGTGGCCATGCCGGCGTGCGCCGCGCGTTCGAACTTCTGACCACCGCAGTGCGCCGCGACATGGCCTTGCTCGGCATCCGTACGCCCGCCGAGATGGATGCCTCGTTCATCCGCAGGCTCAGTGCCCCGGCCTCGCTTCAGCAAGATACCCGGACCTGAGTTCGTTCTTCCGCACCTTGCCGAGGGTATTGCGCGGGAACCCCGCCGCTCGGAACGCAAGCGCTGAGAGCCGCTGGTGCCTGGCAAGCCGCTCGTTGGCCCAGGCACGCAGTGCCTCGGCATTGGCCGTGGCCGCTTCCCGGAGGCGTACGATTGCCACCGGCGTCTCGCCCCAGCGCTCGTCGTCGACGCCGAAGACCACGACTTCCTCGACGGCCTCGTGGGTCAGCAGAACGGCCTCGATATCGATCGGATAGACGTTGATGCCGCCGGAGATGATCATGTCCTTCTTGCGGCCGCGCAGGACCAGATAGCCGTCCGCATCGAACTCGCCGATGTCACCGGTGCGCAGGTACGCCCGCCCCGTGGCATCGCGCCACACAACGTCGCGATTGGCGTCGGGGCGGTTCCAGTAACCGGACATCATGCCCGCCGAGTAGCCGACGATCTCACCGGCCTGCCGGAAGGTCACATCCTGATCCTCGCCATCGATGAGACGAATGTCGCAGCCGAGCATGGGACGGCCGACCGACTGGGGCCGCCGTGCCATGTCTGCCGGGCTGATGATCGTGGCCACACCCTCGGTCAGCCCCCAGAGCTCGTAGAGGGCATCGCCGCTCAGCCTGCACATCTCGCGCTTGACCGCATCGGGCATCGGCGATCCTGCGGTGATCAGCGTCTCGAAGCAGTCCAGGCGGACCGTCTCGATGTCCGGATGCTGCAGCAGGGCGGCAGCCATCGTCGGCACCGCGAAGCCGTGGGTCGGGGCATGTCGGCGGACGATATCGAGATAGCCATCGGCCGTGAACGCCGGGAGGATGACCGTCGTCGCGCCGATCCACTTCGCCGGCAGCCAGCTCAGCCAGGCGCCGTTGGAGTGCATCGGAATGCAGGACAAGGCCACAGAGCGGTAGTGGAAGCGAAACTCCGCGGCGAAGTACGCACCGAACTTCAGCCGCGACTCATGATCGTGCGCGATGCCCTTCGGCGTGCCCGTCGTGCCCGAGGAATAGATGATCACGGCGAGCTCACGCGCCGCAGGTGAATGCCCGGGGAATGCGCTGGAGCAGGCCATGACTTCGCGATCGAAGTCGACGCCTGGCGTGATCAGCGTTTCGTCCTTCGCCGCGGCCGCGGCCAGTTCCAGGTACTCGGGACTGGCGAACAGGCGCTGTGCACCCGAGTCGGCGAGCATGTTCGCGAGCGTCGCCGCCGTGAGCATTGGCGACAGGGGCACGGCCGCGGCACCGGCCCGCCAGATGCCGAGCAGGACCTCGTGCGCCCAGAGCCCGTTGGCCACCAGCAGTGCGACGCGCTCGCCGGGGCGCACGCCGCTGGCGATCAGCATGTGCGCGATCCGGTTGGCCGCCTCGTTGTAGGCTTGCCAGGTGACGCGGCGCTCACCCTGCACGAAGGCGATTTCGTTGGCTCGAAAACGGCCGTGGATGGCGATCTGATCACTGATGCCCGTGAAGACCGGCCCGGCGATATCGACATTGCGGATGGACATGGCGAAGGCTTCTCCCTGGCGATTGGCCGCCGTCGCGCACACGGCCGCAGCGGCTGTAAAACCCAGACCCTATATGTTATATATGAATTTATGTTTCATGGGTAATTCACGGCGTTAAACTAACCTCTGGAGTCCTGCGTGCACGAGCTCTACCGCATTCCCTCCCACCTGCGAAGCCGCTCCATCTCGTTCGAGAACCCCCGCGGAGAACCGGGCGCCGGCGGCCAGGCCGCAAGCCCGCTGGGCCAGGGCCGCAAGGGCGCCCCGGCAAGAATGATTGCCCCCGGCGACACCGTCGAGCTCGCAAACATTGAGGGTCCGGGCGTGATCCGCCACATCTGGCTCGCCACCTACGATATCGCCGATACCATGCGCGGGCTCGTGATCAGCGCCTGGTGGGACGGCCAGTCACACCCCAGCATCGAAGCACCCCTGGGTGATTTCTTCGGCTTCGCCCACGGCCACAGCCCGGCCTACAGTTCTGCGGTGCACTCCGTCGGCGAGAAGCTGGCGCTGAATATCTGGCTGCCGATGCCCTTCGTGTCGCAGGCACGGATGTGCCTGCGCAACGATCTGGATGTGCCGATGCTGGTGTTCTTCCAGATCGACTACACCCTGGGCGATGAACTGCCCGAGGATGTCGGCCGGCTGCATGCCCTGTTCCGCCGGGAGATCTCCACGACCCCGGGCCAGGACTACGAAGTCCTGCCGGCGCGCCGCGGCCGCGGCCGCTATCTCGGCGCCGTGATCGGCGTGCGCCCGACCAGCGCGCACTGGTGGGGCGAGGGCGAGGCGAAAATCTACCTCGACGGCGACGAGGCCTGGCCGACCATTGCCGGCACCGGCGCCGAGGACTACGTGTGTCTGTCCTGGGGCCTGCAACGCAACGCCTATGCCTATCACGGCGCGAGCCTGGTCAGTCGCGAGCGTACCGACACGGGCCCGGTATCGATGTATCGCTGGCACCTGCCCGATCCGGTGTTCTGGCAGGAATCGATACGGGTCACCGTCCAGCAGATCGGCATCGAGGTCGACCTGCAGGACCCGCCCACATCGCTGGAGGGCTACAAGGGCAGCCTGCGCGAACGCCAGGACGACTGGAGCAGCTGTGCATTCTGGTACGAGGCGATCCCCAGCGCGCCGCTGCCGGCGCTGCCGGACCTGGATACGCGACTGCATGACCTGCCGCGGCATCCGGACCTCAATACGCTGCCGCTGCAGCCGGGATTCTCGCTCAAGGATGTGCTCTAGCAGGAGACCACTGGCGTGACGAGCTGCCGCGAACGCGAGTACGGTGGATGGACGAATTGCCTGGCGCTCGAGCACGGCCGCTTCGCGCTGATCGTCACGACCGATGTCGGTCCGCGCATCCTGCGCTGCGCCCCCGGCGCGGACGGGCCGAATCTGTTCAAGGAGTTCCCGGAAGAGCTCGGAGTGCAGGCTGCCGACCACTACCTGCTCTTCGGTGGCCACCGCCTGTGGCACAGCCCGGAGGCGTTCCCGCGCAGCTATGCGCTCGATCACGACCCGGTGGAACACGTCTGGGATGGCACGCGCCTGGTGCTCACCCAGGCCACCGAGGCCGCGACCGGGATCCGCAAGTCGATGGAGATCGAGTGTCTGCCCGAGGGCCACCTGAGAGTACGCCACCGACTCACCAACGAAGGCCTATGGCCGGTCACGCTGGCTGCCTGGGCGATGACGCTGATGGCCGCCGGCAGCCGCGCCATCGTGCCGCAGGAGCCATTCAAGCCCCACCCCGAGCACCTCGATCCGGCACGCAGCCTGACGCTTTGGCATTACACACGCATGGACGACCCGCGCGTGCGCTGGGGCCGGCAGTTCATCCAGCTCGGCGAGCGCGGCGACATCGATGCGAAATTCAAGCTCGGGATCATGAACCGGCGGCGCTGGGTGGCCTGCTGGGGACAGGACCACCTGTTCGTGAAGACCTTCGGCTTCCGCGCCGATGCGCAGTATCCCGACCATGGCAGCAACTGCGAGATCTTCACGATGCCGGGGTTTCTGGAGCTCGAGAGCCTGGGTCCGCTGACGCAGCTGGCACCGGGCGCAAGCTGCATGCATGACGAGATCTGGCACCTCTGGCCGCTGCCTGGCCTCCCAGTCGATGACGACCCGGCGCTGGCCACAACGCTGGAACCCCTCATTGCACAACTCCTGTTCCCGGACACCTGAATGGATGCCTCTCTGGCGCGGTTGCAGTGGCCGCCCGGTCGCCCCGGGAGCGCAGCGTCCTCCAGCGGCGGCCATCCCGGCTCGCGCCGCCTGTCGGGATCGACGTGCCTGGCGCCAGGCGCACGGCTGGTGCTGGCTGATCTGGCCGGGCCAGGCATGCTCCGCCACCTGCGACTGGTGATCCCGGACACGCCGCAGGCTGGTCGTGGCCTGATGATCCGGACCTGGTGGGATGGCCAGCCGCACCCCAGCATCGAAGCGCCGGTCGGCGATTTCTTTGGCTTCGCCCACGGCCGCTCATTGCCTTTCGGCTCCGCCGTACATTCCGTCGGCGCAGGCGGGGTCATGGACCTGTGGTTGCCGATGCCGTTCGCCAAGCGCGCGTATGTCGTCATCGACAACGAACTCTCCGAGGCCATCGCGCTGCAGCATGTCGTAGCCTTTACCCATGGCGATGCGCTGCCGCCGGATGCCGGCAATCTGCATGCGTGTTTCCGGCGAGAAACCCGCACGCGCACCGGCGAGGATTTCGAATTCATGCCGCATCGCCAGGGACGTGGACGCTTCCTCGGCGTGGTCTTCGGGATCATTCCGCTCGAGCACCACTGGTGGGGTGAAGGCGAGGCGAAGTTCTTCCTCGACGGCGACACCGCCTTCCCGACACTGGTCGGCACCGGCGCGGAAGACTATGTCGGTCTGGCCTGGAATGTTCAGCAGACCTGCTTCCCGCTGCATGGCGCGAGCCTGGTCCGCAAGTCTGACACGCCCAACATGGCCGGGCCGGTATCGATGTACCGCTGGCACACCTGCGACCCGATCTACTGGCACCGCGAAATCCGTGCGACCATCCAGCAGCTCGGCGTCGACATCACCGGCGAGGGCACAATGAGGAGTTTCGCCAGCTACCTTGCCTGCCTGCGCGAGCGTCAGGACGACTGGAGCAGCTGCAGCTTCTGGTATGAACCGCTGCCCAGCGCCCCATTGCCCGAAGCCGCGCCGCTGGCACTGCGCCTTCATGATCTCGAGTGGGCCTGCGCGCCCGATAACCGCTGAGGCCCTTATGCCGACGACGCGCCTTTTCTATGGCTGGTGGGTGGTCCTGGCCTGCCTGCTTATCCAGGCCGTCGGTGCGGGCTGCACGATGTACCTGTTCAGCCTGTTTGCCGGCGAGGTGGAACGAAGCTTCGAGGTCAGCCGCGCCACCGTGATGATTGCCGCCACGGGGCACGGCTTCGCCACGGGCCTGCTCGCTCCCAAGCTCGGCGCACTGCTCGACCGCCACTCGATCCGCTCGGTCGTAATCGGCAGCGCACTGATCATGGGCTCGGCCTTCGTTCTGATGTCGGTGACGCCGAACGTCTGGGGGTTCGTCGGTGGCTACGCACTGCTGATCCCGATAGGGTCGGCGGTTCTGACGATGCTGTTCTCGCCGCTGCTGCTGTCGCGCTGGTTCGTGCGCAACCGCGGACTGGCCATCGGCATCGCCGCACTGGGCACGCAGTTCGGCGGGCTGGTGATCCCGCCGCTGGTCGCGCTGCTGATCGAAGCCACGGACTGGCGCATCGCGATGCGGGTGGTCGGCATCGGGTCGCTGCTGCTGATTGCGATACTCGCCCGCTGGGTGCTCCTCGACCGTCCTTCGGATCGCGGACTCGCACCGGACGGTGAAGAGCCTGCCTCCGCGGACCAGGCGCGAGACCGCGAGGCAGCGCGGAAAGCCGCCGGAGCCGACAGCGCGATGGCGCAGGTGCTGCGCACGCGCAACTTCTGGATTGCCGCTTTCGGCATGAGTACGCTCATTGCGACCTACAGCGTGCTGCTATCGAATCTCGCGCTGTTCGCGACCGATATTGGATCCCCACGCGAACAGGCCGCGCTGCTGATCTCGCTGTTCGCGATCGTGGGCATGGTCTCCAGCCCGATTGCGGGACGGCTCTGTGACCTTATGGACATCCGGTGGATCTTCGCCGGTATCCTGGCGGTCAGCATCGTTGCCCTGGGCGTGTTCGCGTCCGCGGACAGCTACCGGGGCCTGGCGGTGGCGACGGTGATCGTGGCGTTCAGCGGCGGCGCCATCTCGCCGTTCTATGGCGCGATGATTGCACGTCTGTTCGACCTGGATCTTTACGGACGCGTGCTCGGGACCATGTCCCTGTTCGTGTTCACGGCAGGTGCTGCAGCGCCGTTCGCTTCCGGCTGGATCTTCGATGTCATGGGCAGCTATCGCATGCTGTTCATCGGTCTCATGGGGGTCATGCTCGTACCGCTGGTGTGCATACCACTGATCAGACCACGGGCGACGGGCGAGCGCTGAGACGGGCGCATCGTCGCTTTGGACGCTGTATCGAAACCCGAATCAGCAAATTCGGATCGCAGAGCAGCGCGCCGGCCGACTCATCCGTTTACTCCCCTGGGCGTACAGACCACCCGCCCCGACTTCCCGGCGCGGCGAACCCCAGTATCGCGTGACACCGCTTCGCTTTCGCAATCCTGATCGATGCTGACACGGACATCACAGTCGAGCGCGGTGGCAATATTTGCGAGAGTCCGCAACGTCATATTCCGGGAACCGCTGAAAAGCTGCGAGACATAACCCTTCGATCTACCGAGTCTGCTGGCGAGCTCACTTTTGCTGACGTCTGCTCGCTGCATCGCTTCCCACGATGAGCGATAAATCGCGTTACCTGGCCGGGGGCGAGGACGTATTTTTCCCCGCACATGAGCTCTTCTACCGATTACAGCGCCACACTGGCAGGGTCATATTGCATGCGTTCGGCATAGGTCTGACTGGGTCGACGCGGGGCGTCCTCCCCAAGGCTCAGGATCTCACCTTGGATCGTAGAATCGATCTGGATCCGTGCTGCCCGTTCGCGGCGCAGTTCCTGGTAACGAGCAAAGATCGTGGCAACGGGATCAGGATTGGCGAAAAGCCGTCCGAGCACGACGGCATCTTCGATCGCCAGTCCTGCCCCCATTCCAAGAAACGGCAAAAGGGGATGCGCGGCGTCTCCCAGCAAGGTGACCCGTCCCCTTGACCAGGTGTAGATCGGATCGCGGTCGAAGAGCGCCCACTTGGCTGTGTCATCGAGCGGCGCGTTTGAAGCGAGCGCCGCGACGTCTTCGTGCCAGCCGCTGAACAAGCTCATCAATTCGGCACGGGATACTTTGTGATTCCAGCCCTCGTGCTTCCACTCGGAATTCTCCGCAAAGGCCACGCAGTTTACCAAGGTGCCCCTGCGGATCGTGTAGCGCAGCAGCGAAAATGCAGGCCCGACGTACATCGCGTTCGGACCAGCGGACATGTGCTCAACGACCTTTTCGATGGGTACGAGAAATCGATAGGCGACCCGCCCGGTGAACCGTGGCTGGCCATCCCCAATCAGCAACGAGCGCGTCCGCGAACGCAAGCCATCGCATCCTACCAGCCCCGACCCGACTATAATCTCGCCGTTCGCGAGCTTGGCGACAATCCCGTCGCCGCTATCCTCGAAATCAACAAGTTCACAGCCGAACCGTACCGTATCGGGTGCCAGCGCTTCGACTTCGTTGAGCAAGAGTTTATGAAAATCTGCCCGATGAATCATGAAGGTATCGGTTAGGTCCTTGGCCGCGTAGCGTCGCAATTGGAATACGCCGCCAAGCCGTTCACCAGTCGCATAGTGGTGCGCAGCCGAAGGACTAGACGCTTCGGCAGTTGCTTGAATCTGATCTCTCAGCCCCAGCCAATAGAGCCCGCGCGTCGGCGACGTTCCGAGGCTGAGCCCGGCACCGACCTCGCCAGCCAGCCTCGCCCGTTCGAGCACCAGCGGTTGCCTGCCGACTCGCAGGAGCGCGAGTGCGAGGGTCAGGCCGCCAATGCCGCCGCCCGCGATAAGGATCGGTTCGTCCCGCTTTGTCACTACTGCCAACTCCAATCGCAGGAGCGCTGAGCGAGTCCGAATATGCCGCGTTCAATAGATCTCATCGAGAGTTCCGTACTGGCCCGGCGGGCTTGCGCCAGTGTAGCGCCCAGACTTCGCGCCTTACATGCCCTGTTCCTGATCGGGTGCATCAGCTCTGCTGATGCAACGCGACTTGCTCTGTCGAACTCGCAGCCAAGTACTAGGCGCAGGCCACCGAGTGGCTGGAGGCCAGGCTCGCCGAGCGCGACGGGCTGGTCGCACCCCGGCCGCACCGCCATATTTCTCGGAGACTTCATCGATCGCGGCGCAGACTCCCGCGGCGTCTGTAGGATCGCGCGCGAGATGACGCAGAGCGGCAACGCCCTTGCCGTCATGGGTAACCATGAATTCAATGCGCTGGCGTTTCACACGCCGGATCCACTCGAGGTCGGGCAGTACCTGCGCAGGCGCGATGACAAGAACATCCCCCAGCACAAGGCGACAATCGACAGCTTCGCCGGCCACGATGCAGAACTGGCGGAGACCCTGGCCTGGTCCCACACCCTGCCGGTATGGCTGGATCTTGGCGACCTGCGGGTGGTGCACGCCGCGTGGCACCCGGCATCCATGGATGCGCTGGATGGATACCTGAACTATGACCTCACGCTGCGCCAAGGCGCGCTGGGGCCGATGTCACGCAAGCAGCACACCGCCTACGAGAGCGTGGAGACGCTACTGAAGGGTGTGGAAGTAGGCCTGCCCGAGGGCTTTAGTTTCGTGGACAAGGACGGCCACGAACGGCGCGAAACGCGTATCCGCTGGTGGCTGCGGCAAGAAGGCCAGAGCTGGCGCCGGCTGGTCTTGGGCCCACCGGAGCTGATCAAGCAGCTGCCAGCCAAGCCCGTCACCGAAGGCGCGAGCCCCGGCTACCCGCACGATGCGCCCCCCGTGTTCATTGGCCACTACTGGCTGATGGGCGAGCCTGCTCCCCTGGCCCCGAACGTCGCCTGCCTGGACTACACCGTCGCTCGTCCGGGCGGACAGTTGGTGGCCTACCGCTGGGAGGGGGAACAGACCCTCAAGGCTTCATCGTTCGTCGCAGTGCCACGCGGAGCGGCGACTTAGCCTGGGCGTTGCATTTCGTAAGTGACAGCGCGGCTCTTGCTCTGCAGGAGATGTGACAGATTCGGCTCGTTGCATCGATTTGCTAGCCGCTACTTCTATCACGCCAATAGCCTGGCTTTCTGCTGCCGTGGGCCACAGCAACTATCAGCAAAGCATCGACATCTTTCAATACGGCGTAGATGATTGCGTGAGGGAAACGCCGAAGCACAAAATAACGCAGCGGCGGATCAAGGGGCGAGCCCGCCTCGGGGTTTTCAAGGAGCAGTTCGATTACGCGGTGTACTTCATCACCGAAGCGCAGGCCAAGCCCAGGCACTTCTGATTCGTACCGTTCCGCCTCCTCCAGAAGCTCCTGCTCGGCTTCTGGGTGGAACTCATGCTTCATTCCCTCAGGCGAGTACGCAACCGTTCAAACACAACCTCTCCTGGTACCGCCTTTACTCTGCCGTGTTCCAACTCCAGATACCGCCGCTGCGCCTCATCCAGCCAGGCTTTCTCGACGTTCGAATCCGGCGGACCGTCCAACTCGGCAACCAGGGCGCGAAGCAACCGATCCTTTTCGGGGTCGCTCAGCTGCTGAATCTCTTCGTATATCTCCGACACCGGGCGTGCCATTGCTGCACCTCCGCTACGTCCGCTTCCGATAGTTTACCGCCGACTTTGATCGTTAACCGCGAGGTCACCGGCTCCGCTGCAAATCACAACGGATATCGTCCCACGAGGTTACCTCTCCCCGGTCCGCTTCTGCCATCGCTGCAAGGAGTAGGCATTCGTCATCTGCGGTGACCGCAAATACCTCATCGACCTCCCTAGCAAGGACTGTCACAACGGCTCCTTCGGCCAGTGCCTCGCCCTGCAGCACGACCTTGCCATCGACGACGGTTCCGGTTGCGATTTTCATCGTTCAGAGATTACGCGTTTGCGCGGCGGGCTGCTCACCGGGTTTTCGGCAAACCTGCCCAAAAACACCCATCACGGCCGCCGCTCCCCCCTCCCCTGCACCCGCTTGCGCCTGAGAAACGCAGGCTCAGAATCTGCCATCGCGTCCGGCAACGCCGACTCATTGACCGAGGCGAGACGTGACATCGCCCTGCGCGACGAATACATCGCCTCCTTCGACAGCATCTCCTCGTCACGACGCGCTGCGAGTTCCTTCAGCTCATCCACAACATTCTCGAGCCACGGATTCTCGCGCGACGCCTCTCGCGCTTGGGCGAGGGCTGCGTCCACCGCATTCCAGTCGTGTCGGCGCGCGGCCTCGCGGGCGCGCTGCTGGAGGCGCGCGACGGTGACTTCGGCCAGTCGGCGACGCACCAGTGAATCTTCTTCGACAGCCGCGAAGGCAGCGGGCGGCAATGCGGGAAGGACTAGCGCGGGCGTCTCGGCGTGCGAAGTGCGCCCGTCGAGGTCCGACCAATGCGCCCGCACACTGAGAAGGTTCAGCTCTGCCAAGGCAGTGGCGTCGTGCGGCTCGACGGTGAGCCGGAGCAGCGCCCAGGCCTCCCCGCCATAGGCCACATCCGGCAAGCGCCAGCCGCCGGCCGGCGCCGTGGCATAGCCATCATTGAGCAGTTCGATCGTCACACCCGGGCCCGCTTCGGCCTCGAGGCGCAGCTCCTTAGCGCACAGCGCTGCCAGCAGTTCGAGTTCTTCCTGGAAGGGGTCGGCGAGATCGTCGGCGGTCTGACCGTAGTAGGCGTTGCCGCGGCCGGCATCGGCCATGCGGGTCATCAGCGCTTCGTTGAAGTGGCGACCCAGCCCGTAGGTAGACGTCGTCACCCCAGCCTCGGCGAGTTGGGCGCAGTGGCTGGCGATGCCGTCGATGTCGGTGAGTCCCTCGTTGGCCTGCCCGTCGGAGAGCAGGATCACGCGGGAGAGCGCCTGGCCTCCGGAATGCGGCGCCAGCGCCTTCGCGCCGGCGAGCCAACCGCCGTGGAGGTTCGTCATCCCGCCCTCCGTGATGGCGTCGATGGCCTGCCGCAGACGATCGCGCTCATCGGTGCCGACCAGCGGGCAGAGTGTTTGCACCTGGTCGTCGTAGACCACAAGCGCGGCGCGATCGCCGGGCTGCAGTCCATCGATGACCCGACGCGCGCACCGCTTGGCCTCGGCCAGGGGCTGGCCCGACATGCTGCCCGAGCGGTCGATCACCAGCGCCAGGTGCAGCGGGCCGCGGGCACGGGTTGCAGCCGCCGGGCGCTCTGGCGCCTGCAGGCGGACCAGCACCTCCAGATGGCTGCGGGCGCCTGCGAGCACTGCGTCACGCAGCGGAGTGAGGACGATATTGAGCTTGTTCATCGGTAGTCTCCCTTGGTAATCCTGTGCTGGCGCAGCGCTTCGGTGAGCGCGCGCCCGAGTGCCTCCTCGGCCTCGGGGCCGAGCCGGCGAAGTTGTGCGATATCGACATCCACATTGGCCCAGGGCGTGAGCCGGATGCGGACGAGGTCCTCGCGCTCGGGCCGGCCTGTCGCATTGCCGAGCGAGCGCAGCGTGTCGGCCAGGTCCATGCGCGCGGCGGCGAGCGCCGTCGCGCGATCGAGTGGATCGGACATTGCGGAGCGCTTCGGCGCGGACGCCCTGTCGGCAAACTCTGCGGCCGCATAACGCGCCTTAGGTCCTTCTTCGACCGATATCCGCGCGAGTGCGCGCTCTGCGGGCGTCGGCTGTTCCCGCTCGCCGCCGTCGGGCACGGGCAGGGGGAACTCGTAGGTGCCCATCAGCTCCGCGATCTTCGCCAGCGGCCAGCCGTCGCTTTGCAGCATGCGCGCGACGACGAACTCGGCGATCTGGCGGGCGCCGAACAGCGCCTCGCGGCCGCGCCGCACCGGCGCGGTGAGCACGCCGAGCTGCACGTAATGACGGATCAGCCGCTCGTTGGCGACACCGCGGTCGTTTTCGAGCCCGTTGGCCTCCAGCACCTCGTTACACCGTTCCGCCAGCTCGGCGGCGGTGCCGGTAAAGGCCTGGAGTTCGTCAGGAAGGTTGATGGGGATGGCTTTCATTACTAACAACCGTATATGACGTTGACAGCATCCTATGAATTACACTGAGGAATGTCAATATCATGGATGCATGTTTATCTGAAGGAGAAAACCCTCGATTCTGCGTGCACGGCGTAGAAACGTTCCTTGTCTTTCTTGACTGCGTTTGTGTAGGATGAAGTCATTGCATGCATTCAGAGGTTCTTGCAGATGCCGGTCATGACGATCCGCAATCTCCCCGAGGAGGTCCACCGCGCGCTGCGCGTTCGTGCCGCCACGCGCGGACACAGCATGGAGGCCGAGGTCCGCCAGATCCTGACCGCGGCGGTCGCACCCGAGGGACGGGTGAAGCTGGGCTCGCTGCTCGCGGACATCGGTCGCGAGGCGGGGGTCACCGACGAGGAATTCGCCGTCTTTGACGAGATGCGTGACAAGACGCCGGTGCGCCCTCTCGACCTCGGATGATCCTGCTCGACACGAACGTGATCTCGGAGCCGCTGCGCGCGGTGCCCGAACCTCAGGTCATCCAATGGATCGACACACAGCCCCTGGAGACGCTCTATCTGGCATCGGTTACCGTTGCCGGGTTGCGGGCAGGCGTAGCACTGTTGCCCGACGGCAAGCGGCGCAGCGGTCTACAGGAAAACCTGGAGACTCGTGTGCTGCCGCTTTTCGCAGGCCGGATCATGCCGTTCGACTTCTCCTGTACCGGCCCCTATGCCGAACTGGTGGCCAAGGCTCGGAAGGCAGGGTTCCAGATAGCCGCAGCCGATGGGTTCATCGCCGCGATCGCTGTCGGCAATGGGTTCTCGGTGGCCACGCGGGATACCCGTCGGTTTGTCGCGGCTGGCGTGACCGTTATTGATCCTTGGGTGGGCTGAGCGGGCGCCTACTGACCGGGACTCCCGCCGAGGGCACTGGGATCGGCTCGGAGCCGCAGAGAAAAAGTAAAAAGAGTCACTGCGTCGCGACCGGGCGCATCTCGAAGATGCGTGCTTGCGCAGCAGCCGCGTGGACGTCACCGCGCTTCAATGCGGCGCGAACATCATCCAGCCTGCAAGCGTCGTCGGGCATCAGATATGGAGACCAACCCGTCTCGTCTTCAATGAGTTCGACGTCGACTTCCGCTACGTAGCGTCCTTCATGAACGAACTTGGTTCGCTTGCGCTTGTTCATCGCAGTCTCCGTAGCCAGTCTGCGCTCCACTTGGCTGGATCCGGCCTGTAGGCGGTCACCAAGACGGCAGGTCGTTCGTGCCCCGCGGGGATCCCCCACACAACGTGAATCGGCCGGTTCGCTTCATCGGATTGTAGCACCAGAACAGACCGGCCCTTCGGGAAGGCAGGATAGTCCTCGATCAAGACAGCCGAATGAATTCCCGACAGTACTGCCCGAACGCCGATACCGTCCTCAGCCATTTCGTCGTAACCGTGTTCGGATATCCGAACGTTATCTGAGGCCGCAAGCTTCCTTATCTGGTCTAAAGTTTCGCTCACGTTCCTCTCGGCGGGATCGTCATTTGTCTTGTCACTCAACCGGCATTGTTTTTCATGGATCAGATACTACTAATTTGTGCGCGCGGCCGCTCATCACGTTTTCGGCAAATCGAGCGGGAAAAACGTTAGCCGGGACGGTGGCCCGGTGCCTTACCAGACCCCTGGGCTATCGACCTGTCCCAACCGCCGCCACCCGCACCCCCAGCGCGGTCCATTTGCCCACGCCCTCCGCCGGCACCAATACAACCTCCGGCAACACAACCTCCCAACGCTCCGCCCGCAGACGATCCCGATACTCCGCC
>JAFIFN010000082.1 GCA_020832005.1 Gammaproteobacteria bacterium
GCCGATGTAGCTCAGCTGGTAGAGCAACGCATTCGTAATGCGTGGGTCGGGAGTTCGAATCTCTTCATCGGCATCAATCAAAACAAAACCTTATAGTTGATCCGGCAACTGGTGCGAAGCTCTCGGGGTGCAATAGGGGTGCAGCGCCCGAAACCGCCCTTGCGTCAACCCCGTCCGGCGCCACAGTCGCATTGCGCGCGCTCAACACAATCCGTGTCACCCGCGAACGGACGCCCAATGATCAACCGGCCAGCGCCGAGAAAGAGTCACCCCCCGCATCTCTCATAGCAGCGTAGGCCCTGCGCCTAGCCAACCGTCCCCGCACGCATTACGCGCATCAATGCGACCCCCCTTCGCGCTTGACCTTTTGAGAACGCCGGGGTAGACGGGAAGGTACTGTTCTGGACGGACGGATCTACGCAATCCCGTTGAAACTATAGACGCATTAACCATCGCAGCTGATTAGGAGCGCTTGTGGCTTTGTATAGAAAAAATACCTTTGAGGGTGGACGCGTCGAAATCGATGGGCATACTTTCGAGGAAAACACGTTCCGAAACTGCGTACTGGTTTACGGTGGCGGACCACTGCACTTTAGCGGAAACAAATTGATAGATGTGCGTTGGGAGTTCGTGGATTCGGCGGCTCGCACCTTGGCATTGTTGAGTTCCTTCTATCGATCGGGCGGCGTCTCGCGGAAGTACGTTGAGACACTGTTGGAAAATTTTGCGCAGAATCCGGGTCATGATGACTCAGAAAAGCCGCCAGAGGAGGAGCGCGATGACTGACCAGTCGGCAGTTCTCATGACTCAGCAGACGTTTGGCTTTTTTGACGCGATAGGGCTGGTCGCTTCGGTGATGTCATTGGTACTAGCTGTTGTCGCGATCGGGCTTTCGCTGTGGTTCAAGCGCGAGAGTGATGAACTAAACCGAGTGACGCGCGACCTATTGAAGGAAGTGCAATCTGAGTCGAAGGCGATCTCGCAACTCGTTATGCCAGAACTAAAAGCGTACGGGGAGTCAATGCGGGGAGCCATGATAAATAACAACGTCATTCAACTTGGCGCAGCGACCCCTCATGCTGCTGTTACGCGTGAACAGCGCAACGAAGTATCTGCTGCGGAAAGTGGCTCGTAGCCTGCTCCAATATCGAGTTCTATTCATCATAAGAAACCCTTGACCGGGCCTGCTCACCGACGGGAGTGAGATATTCGCGAATCCGACGACTGTGTCGAGTAAAATGTGAAAACCAGCAGGTGCTCGCTTTTGCCCCTCAGCGTGTTTGAAAAGCAGCAGCTCATAGCAAAGTCTTGTACCTACCCTCGTCACCCACCAACTAGAATCCAAATTGACGCTAGTGGTGGCAACAGATCAGGGCCTCTGAATGACCAGTAGCGCGTACGATAAAAACGGACATACGAGCTTGATGCGTGCAGCTATTGACGGCGACTTAGAGCTGGTCGAGAAATTGTTGAGTGACGGTGCTGATCCCACGTTAAAGGATCGCGATTGGGGTACTTCGACTGCCGAGACCTATGCAGCTCGCTCTGCGGCGAGCAGCGAGTCCCACCGCAAGATAAAGGCCCTGCTTGCTAATGCCACTGCAAAGTGGCCTGACTCCAGAATTGAACCAATAGCCTCGGACAAGATTGAAGTGAAAGAGGCGACGCCAGTTTGGTCGTTGCCGCAGTCATGGCCCTATGGGTCTACTCGTACACTTGGCGCGTACGATAGCAACGGACATACGAGTTTGATGCGTGCAGCTATTGACGGCGACTTGGAGCTGGTCGAGAAATTGTTAAGTGATGGTGCTGATCCCACGTTGAAGGATCGCGATTGGGGTACTTCGACTGCCGAGACCTATGCAGCTCGATCGGCGGCGAGCAGCGAGTCCCACCGCAAGATAAAGACCCTACTTGCTAATGCCACTGCTAAGTGGCCTGACTCCAGAATTGAACCAATAGCCTCTGACAAGATTGAAGTAAAAGAGGCGACGCCAACTTGGCCTTATGAATCGTTTCGTACATTACGAGGCAATTACATAGAGAGAGTTCGCACTTCGGTATTCGTTTGGTCATCGCTGGTGTGTTTCTCGGTTGGGGTCTACCTGATTGTGCAACAGAAAACTTTTGGAGGCTTTCTGATACTCACTGTATCGCCATGTTTGTTGCTCTATCCCTTAGTGCGGCTATTGTTCGGCGGGAGGGATAGCGTCGGAGCAGTTGTCACAACAGTGGTGGTCGAGGAAGTACTAAAGTCGGAGGTCAAGAACGCTATTGAAAATAGATCTAAGCGGCGACGGTAGGCGCAAATAGTACTTCACGCGATTGATGCTTGGCTTACCCCATTTATATTCGTCATAGGCGCGAGATGCGCTACCCGCTTCAAAAATTCGCCGCAGATAAAAGCGCCATAACGCGGGAACAAGACTAACGCCGAGAGAGATTCTCTATCCCCTTGGCCTGTAACGCGACGTGCGAGCAACACGCCATAGACGACGGAAAGGCCTTCATTCATTGCGCCACGCTATCAGCCTGTGGTGCCACCAGACAGGCATGTTTCTGCGCGGTCGGTGGGGATTCTCAATCCATGTATGATCAGACCGGGCTACAGCGATGCAGGCGAGGAATAGCATGGGCAACTTGCTCGAACAACTAGGCGAATTGGTAGCGGCCGAGAAGACGGCCTTCCATGACATGCATAATGCGTGGTTCGGGATTTCGAATCTCTTCATCGGCACCAATAATTTCGGGAAGGTAATGGGCGCTGCTTCTGCGTCGAGCTGTCATGAGGTGCCGCCAAGCTTCGACTGGTGGTCATTTCCACGATGTGGCAGCATATGGCGATCGATGATGTTGCTAGAATCAACGACTGATTTGGTCGAGATCGACACATGATTTCAGCCAAGCAGGAAGTGCAAGCGTTGCTGGAGAGACTCCCCGAAGACTGCGGTCTTGAGGACGTGCAGTACCACCTGTACGTGATCGAGAAGGTGCAGCGTGGCATCCAGGCCGCCAACGAGCATGGCAGCGTGCCGCAGGATGAAGCCGAGCAGCGACTTGCGAAGTGGACTACCGAGTAAGCTGGTCGCCAACGGCACTTGATGACGTTGACGCCATCGCCGAATACATCAATCGTGACTCACCGGCCTATAGCCGGGCCGTCGTCAACAAGCTGGTCAGCACCGCACGCGAACTCAGTGACTCTCCGAATGCCGGCCGCATCGTGCCGGCGCTGGCCGACGAGGCAATCCGGGAGCGCTTCGTCTACAGCTATCGGCTCATTAACGAGAAGAGCTTCGAAAGAAAAGGATGGCCAAGCGCTGGAGCGGACGACCCGCAAAGCATTTTTCTCTCCCGCAAGATGGCGCGCGCCTCAAACGCCACTGAACTCTAGCGTTAGACGGCCACCTGCCATCGGAGACTCGGAATTGTGAAGCTCAGTACCTTGCTTCTGCTGTTGTTTTTTATCGCGGTCGTGTTGATCATTTTCAAGCGCCTGAGGCTTCCGAAAGGTAGGGACTCTAGGCCCTGGCCATTCTATGTCAAGCGTCCACTATCCCAGTCCGAGCAGGTGTTGTACCACAGGTTGATTCGCGCATTGCCGGAACACATCGTTCTAGCCCAAGTGCAAGTTTCCAGAGTGCTCGGCGTAAAGAAAGGCGCAAGATTCCACGAGTGGAACAATAGAATCAATCGTCTAACTTTCGATTTTCTAGTGTGTAGCAAAGACTCAACGGTTATCGTTGCAATTGAGCTCGATGACAAGACCCATGAGCTTCGCGACAGGGTTTCTACCGATGAGAAGAAGAATAAGGCTTCCGCGGATGCTGGCCTCAGACTGATCCGTTGGCACGTGCGGTCGCTACCAAGTGAGGAACTCATCCGCCAGGAGCTCTTGGCGCCTCCAGGTCCGGTATCGCAACGCACTGAGCCATACATTGGCACCAAGAGTTCGGTCTGACCGACGTCTCCCCGCCCCCCATTCAGTGGCGCGGCGGCAACTCGCAATTTCGAGTGCCACTCGTCGCATATGCACCATCAGGCAGCAACGAATCCTGGTAACCGCGCTGCCCTGGTATCGAAGGTCGCGGTGGCAGTGCATCCACGCCTCATGTGATGTGCGCCGATGAGACAGTCGGCGAACTCGGCAGCCGTGTCGCGCCACATCAGCAGGGCCTGCTCCACAGACGCTTCATCCTCAATCCAGGCGTCCGTGGATTCGAGCAATCCCACCAGGACGGCGATCACGTCATTCTTGGAGTAGCTGTAGCGGCTTCTTAGAACCCACTCTGTCTCCAGCAGGACCAGGTGGCTCACGAACACCATCTGGCCCCGTGCAACCGCGTCGCTGATCAGTCGATGCGCCCGGCCATATTGCGCCGGGTCGTCGCGTACGAAAAAGCGCACGAGTACGTTGGTGTCCAGGCCCAGCATCAGCGCGAAAGTTCGTCCACTGGCAGCGGCTTTCGCCCCTTGCGGTGCAGTTGGCCATCGAGGTCCATGATGCTCTTGGTCTTGGCGCGCAGCACCACTGTGCCGTCGGGCATCAGCGTGAAGGTGATGCGATGCCCGGGTTTCAGCCCCAGGCTGTCTCTAATGGCCTTCGGGATCGTTGTCTGGCCCTTGCTGGTCAAGGTGGCGTCGCTCATCTGGTTCAGCCCTGTCCTTACGATTAATAAAATGGTAAGGAAACAAAGCCTCGCGGGCAAGTGCCTTGTCCAGCATGCTGGCGATGAACCGGATATCGCATCATCTGGCGTCCATCTGGCACGGTTTGTGCGGCAGAATGGGGACGCGGGCACGGTACAGGCAACGTAAAGACACTGGGAGTGGCAGGCTGATGCGAAGACGCGACCTCATCAGTGCCGGTGGTGCGTTGGCAGCGTCCATGACACTCCCGGTGCGTCAGGCCGGCGCCGAGCGTCCAAGCGATGTTACGGCCCGCGATCCCGCGTTACTGACCGCACCCGGCACGCAACTTTCAATGGTCATCGAGTTCACACGGCAGGTGGACGGGCGCGCTGTTGTTCGCGGCCGCGAGCGCGTCATCTACAGTTTCGCCGCCGACGGCGGCTTGACCATGAACACCCACAGCGAAAGCTTCGATCCGCCAGTGATCCGCACGGCAATCTACACGCTGGGTGCCGATTACCTGCCGCGCGAGTGCTGCGTGGTGTTGCGCAACGAGGGCTTGGCAGAAGGTTCGGCATGGTTTCTCATCGACGAGGCCATGGTGGAACTGGAAGGCTTCAATGTCCGCGACGGCCGACTCTCGCGGCGCATCGAGGCGCCTGAGCCTGTGCGCGCGCTGATTGCGCATGCGGTCTCCAGTGATGCGTTCATTGCCGTGGCCGCCGACCGCACCCGGCCTGGCGAGGTGGTGCCCGCCAGCGGTGTCTACCTGACCTCGGCCGATCCCTTTGGCCGCACGGGGCCGGACTTCAGACACGTGCAGATCGCCATGGAATATCTCGGTGTCGAGGCGCTGGCGACACCCGCCGGCACGCTGCCCGCCGATCATTACCTGACCTACCTGCCAGATGCCGCGGGCACGGGCTACAACCCTTTCCAGGACCTGTGGTGCCTGGCCGGTACCCCGGTGTTCCTCAAATCCTATGCGCGGGCACCGTTCTCGACCAGCTACGATACCGTTGTGCTCGAGATCACCCCGCCGACAGGCTGAGGCTGCGCTGTCGGATCGCGTGCACCACTTGTTGAACCGGATGGCTGTGGTGCGTTGACCCTTCTGCCGGCAGGCAACACACTAGAAGCATTGGAAACGACGCCTGTAGTACGACGGCTGGAGAGCTGATCATGACCGACCATAGCCTGCGCGAACTGTACCGACCCACGCACGACGAGGCGGCGCGCCAGCGCTTCGTGGGTGTGCTCAAGGGCTTTGCCAACGGCGCGCTGGAAGCACAGCTCGCGGACCGCTATACCTCCGTGCTGGAACCGCAGTTTCGTGCACAGCACGGGCGTGCACCGGCCGATCGCGAGGAGGGCACGTCACTGTTCGAACCCGATCCGGTGTTCCAGCTGTGGGGGTCGATGGTCTATGCCTCGCAGAGCCTGATGTGGGAGACCGTCGGCGAGACCTGCCAGCGCATCCTGCCCGAATTCGAGGCGCGCGCCGAGCAGGCCATGGGCAGCGCCGGGGGCAGCCTGTCGCTGCAGCCTGAGCTGACCCTGCCCGAACCGATCGCGCACACCGAGATTCATCGCCAGCCCGGCGGTTACTTTGCAAGCCGCGATGATCGCGACATGCATGCAGGACTCCTGTACTTCGGCACGGTCGAGCTCTACCGCGCAGCCAAAGGGCTGTCGGCCAATGCGCCGGTGGGTGAGCCGGGCATGGCGCGCTACATCCTGTCGGTGCTCAAGAAACATTACCCCGATCTCAAGCCGCGCCGCATCCTGGATCTCGGCTGCGGCCCTGCGACGGAGACCGTGGGCCTGAAACAGGCCTTCCCGGACGCCGAAGTGCATGGCCTGGATCTCTCAGCGCCCTTCGTTCGCTTCGGTCACGCCTGGGCGGAAGACCAGGGGCTGGCTTTGCATCTTCGTCAGGCCGATGCGAGTGACACCGGCTACGATGACGGGCACTTCGATCTGGTCGTCTCGCACATCCTGTTTCATGAGACCTGGCACGACGTGCTGCCGGAGATCTTTTCCGAGGTGCGGCGCATCCTCGCGCCGGGCGGTGTGTTTCTCAATGCCGATGTGCCCTACCAGCCAGAACGCCTGTCGATCCCCAGACAGGTCACCAACCACTGGCAGGTGCGTAACAATGGTGAGCCGTTCTGGAGCGGCTTTGCCGACACCAGCGTGCCCGAGCAGCTCGCGGCCGCCGGCTTTACGCCAGACGAGATCCTGGCCACCTACGAACCGCTTGGTGCAGGGTCCTACTACTTTTTTGGCGGACGCAAGGCCGGTTTGCGCGACAGGCGTGCGGCATGAGCGCCATGAAAGAACAGACTGCGCGCAGCGCGGGTCCGGATCAGCCACTGGATCCAGCCAACATTGCCCAGCTTACGGCCGTGGCGCTGCGCCTGGCGATGGAAGTCAGCGTCCTGCGCGATCGCCTGCGCAGCCATGAACTGCTGCTGGAAAAACATGGCCTGCTGAGTACCGCCGAGGTCGATGACTATGCACCGCCCAGCGACGAGCAGAAGGTACGTGATGCGGCCAGCCGCAGCCTGATCGAGTCGCTGGCCAGGGACATCGGTCCGCTATGACCGAATTTGCGCTCGACGCCCATGGCGCGAGTGCCGATGCGGTGCTCGAATGCGTGCGCGCGGACGACTATCCCGCGTGGCTGGAACGCCAGCCTGAGGCTACGCGCAGCTGGTTGAGCGACACGCGTTTTTCCGCGCAGGCAGGCCAGCTGGCGTGGCTGCCGCGCGGCGAGGGTCTGCCGCGTGCCGTGTTCATCGCCGATAACGATCCGCTGCGCGCGCTGGCCGAGCTGCCGCTTCGGCTGCCGGAGGGGCGCTATCAGCTCGCCGGCACCTCTCCTGGCGAGTGGCAGGATCTGGCCGTGCTTGGCTGGGGGCTGGGTGCTTATCGTTATTCGCGTTATCGCGACCCCAAGCGCAAGCCTGCGCGCCTGGTGCTGCCCGAGGGCTGTGATGGCGCGTGGCTGGACGCCCAACTGTCTGCGATCTACCTCGTGCGCGACCTCATCAACACGCCTGCGGGCGATATGCTCCCCGATGCACTTGAAGCGGCCACGCGTGCCCTGGGTGAGGAGTTCGGTGCCGAGGTCGAGGCGATCACTGGCGATGCCCTGCTGGCGCAGAACCATCCGACCATCCATGCCGTGGGCCGTGCGAGTGCCTCGGCGCCGCGGCTCGTGGAGCTGCGCTGGGGCAAGACCGGCCACCCGCGGGTCACGCTGATTGGCAAGGGCGTGTGCTTCGACAGTGGCGGACTGAACATCAAGGGCGCCTCCGGCATGCGCCTGATGAAAAAGGACATGGGCGGTGCGGCACATGTGCTGGGCCTGGCACGCATGGTGATGGCCCAGGGCCTGCCGATCCAGCTGCAGGTGCTGATTCCGGCGGTCGAAAATGCCATTTCGGGCAACGCCTTTCGACCGGGCGATATCATCCGCACCCGCAAGGGGCTGAGTGTTGAGATCGACAACACCGATGCCGAAGGACGGCTGGTGATGTGCGATGCGCTGGCGCTGGCCTGCGAGACGCGCCCGGCGCTGATCATGGATTTCGCGACGCTGACAGGGGCTGCGCGCGTGGCGTTGGGCACCGATCTGCCGGCGATGTTCTGCAACGAAGACAAGGTGGCCGATGCGCTGCTGGGCGCGGCTGCGCGTGTGGCCGATCCGATCTGGCGCCTGCCGCTGCACGCCCCCTATAACAGCATGCTGGATTCGCAGGTGGCCGATCTCGTCAACGCATCCTCGGGTGGCTACGCCGGGGCGATCACCGCCGCGCTGTTTCTCGAACGCTTTGTCGCAACCGGTGTGCCGTGGGTGCATTTCGACGTGATGGCGTGGAACATCTCAAGTAAACCTGGTCGGCCGGAGGGCGGCGAGGCGATGGGTCTGCGGGCGAGTTTCGACTACCTGAAGCGCCGCTTCGGCGACGCCTGAAAACACGATCAGAACGGGAACAGCCAGGGCACGACCAGCAGCGTGGCGACCAGGATCAGCAGCTGCAGCGGGATGCCGGCCTTGGCGAAATCTCCGAATCGATAACCGCCCGGGTTCAGCACCAGCGTATTCACCGGCGAGGCCACCGGGGTGGCGAAGGCCGTCGAGGCGGCGATCGCCACGGTCATCAGCATCGCGTGGGGATTGACGTCCATGCCGATGGCGGCCTGCAGGGCAATCGGCGCCACCAGCACTGTGGTCGCGGTGTTTGACACCAGCTGGCTCAGGGCCGAGGTGAATACGAACAACGCGGCCATCAGCGCAATCGGCCCCAGACTGCCGGCCATGTCCAGCAGGGCATCGGCAGCCAGCTGCATGCCGCCGGTGTTGTCCAGCGCCGTGGCCATCGGCAGGATGGCGGCGATCAGCACCACGCTCTCCCAGTTGATGCTGCGGTAAGCCTGCTCCATGCTCACACATCGCGTGAGCACCAGCAGCGTGGCAGCCCCGAGCACGGCGATGACATTGGCCACCAGGCTGAATGTCATCGTGATCAGCATCATCAGCATGATGACCAGGGCAACAGGTGCGTGACTGCGCTTGCGGTCGGCGCTCTCGCCAAGGTCGCCAAGCACGACGAGGTCCCGTGCGGCGGCCAGCGCACTGATGGCCTTGCGCCGGCCGCTCATCAACAGCGCGTCGCCTGCGACCAGGCGATGGTCAAGATCAGGGGGCCCGGCATCCTCTCGCGCCGGGCGTTCGGCCAGCACCGTGACGCCATTGGCACTGCGCAGGCGAAGTTCGCGCAGGCTGCGGCCGATGAAGCTCGAGCGTGGCGGTATCAGCGCTTCGGCAAGCTGCAGTGGCACAGGCAGTTCCGGCGCCCATTCCAGGATCTCCAGCGCTTTGGCGTCGGCGGCGCGCGCGACCGCGTCTTCGTGACCCGTGACGTAGAGTTCATCGTCATCGCGGATGATGCTGCCCGGCTCGGCAGGCCGCGACTGCCGACCCCGCGCGGTACGGCTGCACAGCGCCAGGATTGTGACGCCGAAGTCTGAGCGCAGTGCCGCATCATCGACACTGCGCTGCGCCAGCGGCGAGCCGGGCCGCAGGCGCACGCGCGCGAGTCGGCGCGCCAGGCCGTAGTCGCTGAACAATTCCGTCAGTCCGGGGCCTGTATCGGTGTGCGAGCCGTCGCGCGCGGCGCGTTCGGGCACCAGGTGCGGACTGAGCAGCACCATGAAGGCGATGCCGATGGCCAGCATGACGATGCCCACCGGCGTAAATTCGAAGAAGCCGAAGGGCTCGTAGCCTGCCTGGCTGAGCGTGCTGCTGACGATCAGATTCGGTGGCGTGCCAATCAATGTCTGCATGCCGCCGAGCAGCGAGGCAAAGGCCAGCGGGATCAGCAACCGTGAGGCGCTGATGCCGCGACTCCTGGCGATGGCCATCACTACCGGCAACATCACCGCAACCGTCCCTGTGGAACTCAGGAATGCCGACAGGAAGGCCGTGACCAGCATGATCACGGCCACCAGTCGCGCCGGGCTGCTGCCAGCCACGCGATCGACCCATCGACCCATGGCATCGGCCACGCCGGTGTTGAACAGGCCGGCGCCGACGACGAACAGGCCTGCGATCATCAGCACCACGGGTTCGGCGAAGCCCGCGATTGCCTCCCCGGTAGAAATCACGCCCGACAGCGCGAGCGCCAGCAGCGCCATCAGTGCGATCAGGTCCAGGCGCAGCCGGTCGCTGACGAACAGCACCAGCGTTGCGGCCAGCACGACCAGCACGATGATCAGTTCTGTATTCATCCTCAGCCATGGTAGCGAACTCCCGACCGATGCGGCAGCTATACGCCGTTAGCCGGGGCTGGCGCGCTGCGGTAAGCTTGGGCCTATGAGCAGCGTGAAATATTTCCAACTCGATGTGTTTGCCGACCACGCGGGCGGCGGTAACGCGCTGGCCGTGGTCATTGGTGCGCAGGGCTGGTCGAGCGAGGACATGCAGCGCTTCGCGGCCTGGACCAACCTTATCGAGACCACTTTTCTGCTGCCACCCTCACGGCTGGAAGCCGACTACCGCCTGCGGATCTTCACGCCGAGTCGCGAGATTCCCTTCGCCGGTCACCCGACGCTGGGTAGTGCCCACGTCGCGCTTGATGAGGGTCTGGTAACGCCGCGCGACGGTCGCCTGATCCAGGACTGTGGGGCCGGCCTGCTGCCGATCCTCGTGGAAGGACAGGGCGCTGAACGCGCATTGTTTGTGCAGGCGCCGCCGGCCGAGGTCGTGGCCACAGGTATGGATGCCGACCCGGGCCTGGCGCGCGTGCTGGGTTCGCGGGCACTGGGCGTGCTGCCCCCGGCCTGTGTGTCGGGTGGCCGGAAGTGGTGGGTCGCGGAGCTTGCAGACGAGGCGCAGCTGCGCGAGTGGCAGCCCGATCATGAAGCGATCGGTGAACTGGCCAGACACTCCGAGAGCATGGGCCTGTGCGCGTTTGCCCGTGCCGTGGACCAGGATTACCAGCTGGTGGTTCGCGCCTTCGCCGCAGGCGCCGGCATCGTCGAGGATGCTGCATCTGGCGCGGGCAATGCGCTGATCGCGGCCTGGATCGCCCAGGCCGAGCCCGATGGTGCGCTGGCACGTGGCTACCGGGTCAGCCAGGGCCGCGAGATCGGGCGTGATGCCACGCTGGTGCTGCGCATCGAAGATGGGCAGATCTGGGTCGGCGGACAAAGCGTGACGGTCATCGCGGGCGAGGCTTACTGGCCGACCGGCGACTGATATGAGTGTGTCCGCCATTTTCGCGTTCATTGGCGGCATCGGCCTGTTCCTGCTCGGCATGCGGCTGATGACCGACGGCCTGAAGGTGGCTGCCGGCGACACCCTGCGCCAGATCCTCACCGCCGCCACGCGCAGCCGCTGGCGCGGACTGGCCTCCGGCGTGCTGATTACGACGATGGTGCAGTCGTCCAGCGCGGTGATCTTCGCCACTGTCGGCTTCGTTAATGCCGGCCTGCTGACGCTCTATCAAGCGATCGGTGTGATCTACGGCAGCAACCTTGGCACGACACTGACCTCGTGGATCGTCGCGCTGGTGGGCTTCAATGTCGACCTGCAGCTGCTGGCCATGCCCGCGCTGGGTGTGGGCATGGGACTGTGGGTGGCCTTCGGCTCGCGTCGGTATGGCGCGCTCGGCCAGGCCCTGGCCGGCTTTGGTCTGTTCTTCCTGGGCATCGACGTGCTGCGCGACACCTTTTCGGACTTGGGCGATGCAGCAGCGCTGGAGGCCTGGGCCGGTCGCGGCATGCTCAGCCTGCTGCTGTTCGTGCTTATCGGCACGACGCTCACGGTGCTGATGCAGTCCTCGAGTGCGGCGCTTGCGGTCACCCTGACAGCCGCTGCAGGCGGACTCATTCCCATGACGGCGGCGGCCGCCATGGTGATCGGTGCCAATGTCGGGACCACCTCGACAGCGGCGTTTGCTGTGCTCGGTGCCACGGCAGCAGCCAAGCGTGCGGCGAGCGCACATGTCGTTTTCAACGCGCTCACCGCGATCGTGGCCTTCGCCACGCTGCCCGTGCTGCTGTGGCTGGTCGCAGGTATCAGCAATCTGCTGGGTCTGGGGGGTGCAATCGCCACGTCGCTGGCGATTTTCCACACCCTGACCAAGCTGCTTGGGGTGGCCCTGATGTGGCCGCTGACCGGTGCTCTGGTCAGGCAACTGGAGAAGCGGTTTCGCTCCCAGGAGGAAGACGAGAGCCGACCGATGTACCTCGATCGCAACGTTCAGACCGCGCCGGGGCTGGCCATCGATGCCATGGCCCTTGAGTTGCATCGTATGAATGGTCTTGCCAGTCGTCTCGCCGCTGAGGCGCTGAGTTCGGAGACCGGGGGTGCCGAACGGCTCGAACCGGGCAAGCGTGCGATCGACGATCTGAACCTTGCACTGGGCGACTTCGCCAGTGGCATCAGCCGCAGCGAGAACGACCGCATCGTGGGCGCACGAGTGCCGGACGGACTGCGCGTGGGCAACTACCTTGTCGACGTGGCCGAGCATGCGGTTGCCGTCGCACGCCTCCAGCCGCAGGTCGAGCTGCGCGACGAGGCACTGGCTGAAGCGGGCAACGTCTTGCGTGCCCATGCTGCACAGCTGCTTGGCCTTGCGCGCGTTGATGACGAGGCCTTCGATGTAGAGGCATTGCGTGCGGCGCGCAGCGCATTCGAGAGCGAGTACCAGGCCTTCAAGGCCCAGTTGCTGCGTGCGGGCACGGCGGGCGTGCTGCCGGCCCGGCGCATGGCAGTGGCGCTCGAGCAGCACAGCGCGATCCGGCGTATTGTCGACCAGGTGACCAAGGCCGCCGAGTATCTGCTGCGATTCAAAGCCGCTGGTGATGCGGAGGAGCCGGCCGAGTCGGTGACTGATGACGAGCACGAGGATGCAGCCTGATGGCCCAGGAGATCGAACGGAAATTTCTGCTCGCCAGTGACAAGTGGCGCTCCGGTGCCGAAGGGCGGCAGTACCGCCAGGGTTACCTGTCGACCGACAAGGCGCGCACGGTACGTGTGCGCATCGTCGGTGAGCGCGGGTTGCTGACGATCAAGGGGCTCACGCGCGGCATCAGCCGCCTGGAATTCGAGTACGATATCCCGCTGGCGGACGCCACGCGCCTGCTCGATGAGCTGTGTCACCGGCCGCTGATCGAAAAGACCCGCTATGAAGTCACGCATGGCGGGTTGACCTGGGAGATCGACGAATTCCACGGCGATAACGCAGGCCTCATCGTCGCCGAGGTCGAACTGGCCAGTGAGGACCAGGAAATCGACTTGCCCGAGTGGGTCGGTGCGGAGGTCTCCGGGGATCCGCGCTACTACAACTCCAACCTCGCGCAGCATCCATTTTCCAAGTGGTAGCAGCGCTGATGTCTCGAGCCCTTGCCCGGTACTGCGAATGCGCTTGCGGTCCTCGCAACGCCTTTAGAAGATGCCGAAGACCCCGTCAGGCGTAATGCCCACCCACCGAAACCAGGTCTCGCCACCGACGATGATCGCAAGCCACCCCAGCGTCATCATCGTGAAGCCATAGCGAAACGCATCGGTCAGGCTGTAGTGGTCTGTTTCATACAGCAGTGCGGCAGGTTTGCTGTTGAAGGGCAGAACGTAGACGTGCTCGATCAGGAAAGCTACCGGCAGCGCCAGGCTGATGACGCTGTGGCCGAAGTGCTCCGCGGTACCGATTGCGATCGGCACGAAAATCATCGCGCGCATGGTCTTGGATTGTGAGACCAGGGCGCTGTAGGCCATCACCGCCGTGAGAATCACGTAGAGCACCCAGAAGGGCGTGTCCTGGTCCAGGCCGATGGTGGTGAAGAAGGCAGTGACGCCGATGTTCGGCAGTCCGGTCTGGGCAAATCCTGCCCCCAGTGTGTAGGCACCCGCGGAGAACAGCATTAGATGCCACGGGATGTCCACCTCGTTCCAGGTCACGATGCCAATCCTGGGCATCAGCGCGACGATGCCACCGACGAATGCGACCGCTGTCGGACTGATGCCGTGAAGGCGGTCCGTGGACCACAGCGCCAGGATGCTCAGGAAGATGACGGCCGCCTTGACCTCCTGAAAGGAGATCGGCCCGAGCGCCTTGTACTCCTCGCGCAGGCGCTGCATTCCGCCCTCAATCTGCGGCAGCTTTTCGCGCTCCTCGAGGGGAAAGAAGATTCGCATGCCCAGCAGATACCCGATCAGCATCAGGCCGACCATGGTCGGGAACATCGCCAGCAGCCAGTCGCTGTAGAAAACGTCGCCTGCGATGGCGCCACCGATCAATGCCGCAGCCAGCAGGTTGGCGCCTGACCCGGTCAGAAAGGCACCGGCGCCGAGGTTGATATTGAGCAGGTTCTGCAGCACGGCATTGCGACCGAAATTTGTCTTGCCGTCGCCCTGTCTGGCGCCATAGATCGCCGCAACAACCATGAACACCGGCAACAGGATGGCCGCCTTTGCCGTGGTGGCGGAAATGAAGGCCGACAGCACGATGTTGATGACGATGAAGCTCAGGAACACCGATGAGGCGCTCTTGCCGAAGCGCAGCAGAAACCACAGCGTGAAGCGCTTGGCCAGGCCCGTGGCCACGAGCATGCTGGCGAGGATGAATGACATGATGTTCAGCCACATGATGCGATGGCCCAACTGCGCGTAGGCGTGCTCCTCGGTCAGCACACCGGTGAGCACCAGGCTGATGATGACGATCAGCGAAGTCAGGTAATTGGGAATGGAGCCGGCCGTCCAGAGGATCATGCCGACCAGGAAGATCGCCAGCATGAAGGCGTTCCTGCGGATGAATACCTCCTCGCCCAGGCGCTCGAAGTTCTCCAGCGCTGTTGACGGAAGTTGCGCCGGATCAAGCGTCAGCAGCCAGCCCGGTGTATAGACGAAACCGAAAACGACAAAGGCCAGGATCGCCAGCGGCACGCCGCTGACCGCCATCCAGCGTTCGAATGTCGACTTCGAACGCACCGGCAAACGGTCGATGCGGTAATTGCGCATGTCCAGCACATCGGCCGGATCCGGCTTGTTGCGATCGCTCCCGGTCATGGGATCGCCAGGCGTGCACGCGGCATCGTGGCTAGTCCAGCGGCAGCGGGATGGGTGACAGGCCCGTCACCTGTCGAATCGCCTGCAGATAGCTTAAGTTGGCATAGACGTCGAGACCGAGACGATCGATCAGGGTCTCGACGGCATCGGCGTCGGTGCCTTCCACGCAAGCCGTTCGCAGGGCCGCGGTGTTGAACTCGACCTCGGCGATCTCGGCCATGCAGCCATCGATTGTGAAGCTGAAACGGCGCTTGAACACGCGCACGGCCAGCAGCCCGGCTGTCGGATACACCAGGGTTTCGACCAATGCGCGAGCGCTGGGGATCGTGGTCGGCATGGCCGTCGCGTCCAGCGCCAGGGCCGGGGCGAACTCCGCGGCCAGCCAGTCGCCTGTCAGGGGAAACCCGGTCTTGCTTCGCGGCGTCCACTGCTCAAGCCGGCCTTCGCGACTGACCAGCGTCTTGATGTCCAGAACGCCTCCCCGGTATTTGACGTTATGTTCAATACAGTCGGGCGCGACGAAGTAGATCTCATCGCTTTCACGAATCTGTGCAGGCGACGCCCAGGCCCGCAACCGCGTCTCGATGATGCCGAAATCCCGTGCGAAGGCACGGAACTCATAGCGGTCCCCGTTGGCCGGCATGTTCATTCCTTGCGTGTTGAATGGCTGCGCGTATGCTGACGAACGTGGCGCGCGCTGGCTGTAGGGGCTTTCCGAGACACCCCTAATTCAGGAAAAATAACATGGGCTTAGCTTGTTTTCCTTGTTGATCCTGTCAGAATGTCACGCACACGGTTGGAGTTGCTTGCGGGTTGGGGAAATCGCAAGCGCGCCAGACTCCGCTGAAGCATGAGGCCTCTGCGTGCTGGTCAAGAACGTATCCAATCAATCACAGCCTGCACCCGAAGAGGGTGCCGAACCCGTCAATGGGGGTATGCCCGATCCGCTGTCGACCGCGGCTTTTCGGCTGCGCGGCCCGGGCAGTCTGGATGTTGCCTGTACCAAGGTCGCGGTGGATTTCCACACGCTGGATGAACACGACTACGAACAGCAGCTCATGGATGGGCTGGCCGCACTGCTTGAAGCCACCGGCGAGGAATGCCTGTGTATCGGTCTGCTCGACGAATCAGGCACCCGTGTAGAACAGATACTGGCTGCGCGCGGCACGTTTTCGGTGTGTCGGCCCCAAGGACTCGAAGGCATCGAGCTCGGCGAACTGCCCTGGGTCAGCGCCCGCCTTGCGCAGGGCAGTGGTGTTGAACTGCTGAGCACGGACACACCCTCATCGGGGCGCGTACGTGATGCGACTTTCCTGCAGGGCCTGCAGGTGGGTTGCCTGCTGCTTGCCGGCTTCGAGATGCACGGGCGACTCAGTGGTTTTGTAGCCATTCTGGGGGGCGAGCCACGCAAGGGTTTCGATGCAGATCTGCATCTGCTGTTACGCCTGGTTGCCACCAGTATCGCCTCGGGCCTCGAGCGCCTGCAATTGCGCGAGCGTCTGGCCTATGCGCAGGAACGCCACGATCTGATCCTGCAGACTGCCAATGACGGCTTCTGGGATTTCGACGTACAGAACGGCAAGATGTTCTTTTCGCCGCGCTGGCTGCAGATTCTCGGCTACCACGACGATCCCGAGGGACGTGTTCCCGAGTGGCGCAAACTGGTGCACCCGGAAGACATGGCGCGCGTGCAGATCCAGATTCGCGAGCATCTCGAAGGCCAACGCGATCTGTTCGAAAGCGTGCACCGCATGCGCCACGCCAATGGTGACTGGCGCTGGATGGTCTGTCGCGCCAAGGCCCTGCACGACACCCGGGGCCGGCTCAAGCGCTTGCTCGGTGTGGAAACCGACGTCACGGAACGCAAGCTCTACGAAGAAGCCCTGTTCCGGGAGAAGGAAAGCGCCCAGATCACGTTGCAGTCGATCGGCGATGGTGTGGTGACCACCGATGCCGAGAGCAATGTCCAGTATCTCAATCCGATCGCCGAGGAACTCACCGGCTGGAAAGTCGATGACGCCGTGGGGCGTAACGTCGATGATATTTTCCGCGGTTTTCACGAGGAGACCTGCGAGCCACTGGAAAACCCGCTGGCCCTGGCGATCCGGCGCAACCGGACCGTTAAATCCGTGCGCCCGACGCTGCTGATCCGTCGCGATGGCAACGAGCTGTATATCGAGAGCGTCGCCTCACCGATTCGTGACCCGGTGGGCAATGTCTCGGGCGGCGTGCTGGTGTTCCACGACGTCAGCGAAGCGCGTGAACTCAATCGCCGTCTGAGTTATCACGCAAGCCACGATATGCTGACCGGCCTGGTCAACCGTCGTGAGTTCGAGCATCGCCTGGAGCGCGCCCTGAAGAGTGCGCGGGCGCGCGAAACCTCCTACGTCGTGTGTCACCTGGATCTGGACCAGTTCCGCATCGTCAATGATACCTGCGGCCACAGTGCCGGCGATGCGCTGCTTGGCCAGATCGGTGCGCTGCTGAAATCCAAGATCCGCTGGCGTGACACGCTGGCACGCCTGGGTGGCGACGAGTTCGGACTGTTGCTGGAGAGCTGTACGCTGGAGGAGGCGATGCGTACGGCAGAAATCCTCC
>JAFIFN010000083.1 GCA_020832005.1 Gammaproteobacteria bacterium
TCGTGCCCGTGGTCGTGATCGTGATCGTGATCGTGATCGTGATCGTGATCGTGATCGTGATCCATCTCATGGATGTCCCACACGCTCTCCACGCTGGTCAGCACCAGGCGATCAATCACGCCGCCCGTGGGTTCCAGCACCCCCACGACGGTGTAGGGTGCATAGTCGTGTGCGTGCGTGCCGCCTTCCAGCCCGTGCACGCCGACGAACTGCCGGCCCGGGACGAGACCGCGCTCGGCGGCCACGGTCGCCCCGAGCACGGCTTCCATGGAGCGACTCCACAGGCGGCCGCGCGCCAGTTCGGCGCCGAAGTGCTTCGGGTAGGCATGGGTGGTGCCGACGATGCGAAAGCCCGCGTAGCTGTCACCCAGCGCCAGCGGAATGGCCTCGGCAATCAATGGGTGTGCTTCCCAGCGCAGCGCCGAGGCCAGCGGGATATTGCCCGTCGGTACATCCAGGTGATAGACCGATGACAGGATGATCTGTATCGGACTGCCCTTGGCACCGAGCACCAGGTCGATGCCGCGCGCATCGCGGGACAGGCCGTCTTCGAGCTGGCGGCCCACCAGCAGCAGCACCGTGATCGTGGCCACACCCAGCGCCAGCAGCACGACATTGAGCCCGGCGGTCAGCGGCTGGGCGCGAAGATAGGCGAGGTTGAGTCGAAACAGGTTCATGCCGCCAACTCCAGGCGCAGGTCGAAGGCATCGCGGATACGCCGGTCGTGCGTGGCCACGATCAGGCTCGCGCCGCTGCGCGAGGCTTCCGCCTGCAGCAGGTTCAAGACCTCCTGGGTATTGCCATCGTCGAGGTTCGAGGTGGGCTCATCGGCCAGGATCACCGGCGGTGAATTGATCACGGCGCGGGCCAGCGCGACGCGCTGCGCCTGGCCGAAGCTCAGATCGTCGGGGCGTGCGTGCGCGCGGTGCGCCACGCCGAGGCGTTCGAGCAGTTCATTCACACGCGCCCGGTTCCGCGGCATGCCCGCCAGGCCCTGCGCCAGCAGCAGGTTGTCGGCGACGCTGAGTGCCGGCAGCAGGTGCAGGCGCTGGAACACCAGGCCCACATGCCGGCCGCGAAAGCGGTCCAGCGACGCACCCCTCAGGGCATCAACGCGCTGACCCGCCAGTTCCACGTGGCCGCCCGTGGGCTTGAGCAGGCCTGCGATCAGGTGCAGCAGCGTGCTCTTGCCGCAGCCCGAGGGACCCAGGATCAGGCAGTGCTGGCCGGCCGGCACTTCGCAATCGGGAAATGTCAGCAGTTGACCGTCGCCGTAATCGAACCTTAACCGTTCGAGGCGCAATACCGGGGATGGGGCGGGGGATGTCGCGTTCATCAAGTGGCCCTGCTGGCAGGAAACATCGGAAATCTGTCAGAGATTGGTATAATATAACAGCACGTCAAAGCCGCAGCGCCGATCTTCCGGCCCGGGAGAATTGCCGTATGAAACATGCCGCCACCAGCGAAGCCTTTCCGGATGCCGCCCACGATCACGCGGAGTGCATCAGCACGGCGCTCGCCGCCGCCGAGGATACCTGTCGCCGAGAGGGCCTGCGACTGACGCCGATCCGGCGCCGGGTGCTGGAGCTGGTCTGGCAGAATCATCGCCCGGTCGGCGCCTATGATCTGCTCGACCAGCTCAGCCGCGACGGCAAACGGGCCATGCCGCCTACTGTCTATCGGGCGCTGGAGTTTCTTCAGGGGGCGGGCCTGGTGCATCGAATCGCAACCCTCAATGCCTTCGTCGGGTGTTCCCACCCAGACCATGCGCACCAGTGCCAGTTCCTGATCTGCAGCGACTGTCGCACCGTGGTCGAACTGGAATCGGAGAATATCGGTCGTTCGCTGAAACGCGAAGCCGCAGCCCTGGGTTTCCAGGTGCGCGAACAGAGCGTTGAGCTCACCGGATTGTGTCCGGAGTGTCATCCCGCCCATTGACGGCTCTGCCGGGGCGACGGCTCGCTCCCTTGAATCGAGAACCCCATGGTCACCATTGCCCGCCAACTCGATCGCGTTGCGATATTTCTCTCCGGCCTGTGTCTGCTGCACTGCCTGCTGTTGCCCGTGGTGATTGCGCTGTTTCCGTTGTTGTCGATCGGACTCGGGGGTGACGAGCATTTCCATGAGCTGCTGCTGTGGTTCGTGTTGCCGGTGAGCACCGTGGGACTTGCGCTGGGCTGGCGTCACCATCGCTCCGTGCGTGCGCTGACGTTGGGGGTGATCGCCATGGCGATCCTGGCGTTTGCCGCCACCTGGGGCCATGACAATCTCCCTGAGTTCATCGAAATCGCCCTGACCGTGCTTGGCAGCCTGATGCTGGCCGTGGCGCACCTGCAGAATTTCCGCCACCTGCGGCACTGCCCGGTGACTTCGCACTAGCCGCACGATAATGACACTGGCGCAACTCTTGCGAGAAACCCCCTGGCCGGACATCAGAGTCGCGCTGCTGCGACTTTTTCCCGAGGCCGAGGCGAGTATTCACGAATTCGAGCGGCTCGATGCGGCTCTGCGTCGTCTGCGTCCACACATCAGCTCGATGCGGATCGTCGTCGAGGCTGTGCCGCTCGACGAACCGACAGGCGCCATGGCGTTTGACGTGACAGGTAGAGACGGCACCCTGAATCGGGATCTCCCAGGGTACGAGCACCTCGGCGCTGCGGCCACCGAGATATACGGCGACCAGGAAGCGACGTATTCGCTGTGCCTGCGCGCGAGGGCGGAATGGCTGGGCATGACTGTCGATGACAAGACACTCGTAGAGTTTGCGCCGTCGCATATCATTGCCTGTTGTCTCGATGAAATGGCCTTCCACGGTTTTGACGAAGCGCAAGTCGAAGCGTTTGCGAACGAACTCGAACTTCGCATGCACGAAATCAACGCCATGAGTGCCGAGGAGCGCGACAGGCATCTCGTTCCGGCAGAAGAAGTCTTCGCCAGCCTGGCCGACAAGTCCGCCGATCGCCACTGACTCGTTGGGTCTCTGCATCCCCGGATCAGTTCAGGGCGTCTCGCACCACCACCGTATCCCGAACGGGCATGCGATCGGGCGCACAAGATCCCTGATCAGACTGAAGAGCTGACGCAGCGCACCAGGAGAACAGGGTTCGCCGTACACTGCAGCATAGATCGGCGCATAGTCAGGCAGTCGGGAATCTCGGGCTATGCAGTCCGCCCAGTCACCGTCGTGTCCTTCATGCGCCGCGCAGGCACGACGCAGAACTTCGCCTCCCGAGTTCGCATTGGCGCGCAGCACCTCATCGATGCAGGTGGCGCGCCTGGTCTCGGCGGCAGTGGCGGCCTGCGCCATACCGCCGACCTGGCAGGCCGCCTGCAGTCGCAACCAACGGCACGCGAGGTTGAGCACGAAATCGGGGGCATTGGCGAGAGCAGATTGTGAGCGCTCGGCTGCCGAGGCCTTGAGCATCTGCAGACCCATCGGTGCGAGCAGGATAAGGACCACGATCAGAATGAGCGTGGCAAATGCCTTGCTGCGGAAAAGCGCACCGCTGCGTAGTAGCATAAACAGCCCGAATGCGATGAACAACGTGACGACCACATTGTTCACGGCGAATTCGATAAGGAGCGCTTTCACTGCATCCATGAGCGCATTCCGAAGGCACAAGGCACCCTATCCGGGACCAGAAAACTACCATGAAACGGGCCACCGGCCCACCCTCCGAGGTAGCCCTCGATATACGGCCGTGCTAGATTCGACCGGCGTACTGCCCATTGGCGACCCGCGGCTTCAATACTGCTGCGAGCTTTCGGGAATGATAAATAACAGGCGCTGTTGTGCATGACGCTGTCAGCCTGACTTGTGGATCAGGCCGTTCAGGGGGTCATATGCAAAGTGATACCGAGACAGAACAGGCCACGGGGGCTTCGGCGAACGTGGAGCACACCGAAGCGCCCAGGCCTGCGGTGGCGCCTTCAACGGGGCTGGTGGCCAGCTTCAGAGAAAGCGTCGCCGAGGTTGTCGAGTCCGGCGGTGCTGGTGGCGTCCAGTGGTGGCTGAATTACACCGTAGCCTACGTGATCGCATGGACGCTCAGGAGGACGCTGCCGGTCTGGTCGCTGTTGCTCGCCTGGGTGCTCGGCCAGGCCCTGCTGGCAGTGGCCTGGGTCGTCGTGAGCCCGGAAGCGCCTATGCCGGATTGGGTGATTTGGCTGATTGCCGCTGCCGTGGCTGTTCCGGTACTGGTCTATCGAAGAGCCATCGTTGCCGGTACGGACCGTGCATTCGATGCCTGCATGCCGCTGATCGAAAAAATCATCGGTGGCCTGGTGGCGCTGATGTGGTTTGCTTTCTACATTTACCTTGTGTGGCTGTTCGCCACAAAGGTGCTGTTCGGGGACTGACGTGGGCCGGGCAGGAGCCGCTTATCGGCCGCCTCGTCTGAACAGCCACTTGACCAGCCGCCACAGTGCACCGAACAGTGACCCCGGGCCGATGCGATACCAGTGCCAGGGCTGTTCTGCGGTTTCGCCGGTCACAGTGTCACGCACCACGAGCAGGCCCTTGACGCCGACCGCCGCAACGGGAACAACGCCGGTTTCCAGCGTGCCGATACCGGCGTACTGCTTCTCCCAGGACTTCTGCGTCAGCGTCGCCTCCAGCGCGTGTTCCGGCTCGGTATGAATCCGGAAGCGGCAGGAAATGTCGCGGTCCAGCGGCACCTCAATCATTTCGATACGGATATGAGTAAGGCCGTCGGCGCCGGCCGTCCGGGCGACGCGCTGCGCCTCGATGCCCTGGCGGCTTTCCTCCTTGACCGGGCTCGAGTCGGGCAGCGGGTCCTGCCGCCGCGACTTTTTGTACTCCCGGGCGCGATCGCCCCCAGAGGGGTGACCGTGTCGTGCTTTCGGCGGTGGCGGAGGAGTGCGTCCCCTGGTGTCCATCACGGTGCCTCGTTGCTGGCCAGATTGCTCGTTGAGTCGGCCGATTCCGCGCGGCAGTTCGCCACCTCGGCGAGGAAGTCCTCCCGGATCAGCACCACACGCTCGACGGTGCCGGTACGCATTGCACGGCGCAGGGCACGCTGCGAGGCGCGTTGCACGATCTTGCGCACATCCCGTCCACTGATCTGTCCCGAGCGGCGCGCAAGCTCGGCGGCCATCTGGTCTACGTCGAATTCCAGGCCCTGCTGGCGCTTCAGGAAGACTCTGAACAGTGCTTCGCGCTGCGCGTCGTCAGGCGCGGGAATCTCGATTTCGTCTTCGAAGCGTGAGCGGATCGCGCTGTCGATCATCTCCGGCAGATTGGTCGCGGCCAGCAGGTAGATGTGTCCGGCGGCCTTGCGCACGCCATCGAGCTCCTGTAGCAGCTGGGTGACGATCTCATGGGTGAACTGATCGGCCATGCGGCCGCTGCGCGATGGTGCAACAGCCTCGATTTCGTCGATGAACAGAATGCACGGTGCCTGACTGCGAGCGCGTTCGAAGAGTTGCTTGACCTGGTTGACGGACTGACCGACATAGCCTGCCTTCAAGTCCGCCGTCGAGGCGGCCACGAACGGCAGGCCCGATTCGTTGGCGAGCGTGCGTGCGATCTGGGTCTTGCCCGTGCCCGGGGGGCCGTAGAGCAGCGCGCCCTTTGGCGGATGGTGGCCCTGCTTTTGCAAAGTCTCCAGATGGGTGAGCGAGTAGCACACGGTCTGCAGGTGCTCGAGCGTCTCCTGGGCAAGAATCAGCGAGTCCCAGCGCGCATCCTCGTCGACCGCCTCGCTGCCGGCGCTGATGTGCTGGGCGAGCACCTCACGCCAGATCGCTTCGCTGAGTTCGCCGCCGTGCTCCGCCGCGAGCGTGCAGACATCGCGTGCAAGACTGGAGAGCCCCCGGCCGGACATGCCGGTTGTGGCCCGAACGATGAAGTCGGGGATATCCGCCTCGCGCTCCAGCTTGGCGAGTTCGAGCGCCAGAATCTGCAGGCGCTGGTCAGGTCCGGGTAGGCCGATTTCCACCGCGGCGCCGAAGCGCGAGACGATGGCATCATCGAGCCGATCACGTCGGTTGGTTGCGCCGACGACCCAGATCTGGCCCTCCGAAGCCACGCCATCCCACTCGGAGAGGAAGGCCTGCACCGTCTCGTCACTGGCAGAATCGGCGTCGTTCGCGCCACGGCGCGAAAACACCCCTTCGCACTCGTCGACAAACAGCACGCAGCGGCCGCGCGATCGGGCCTGATCCCAGATCTGGCGTACATTCTGGCCGCTGCCCCCGATGTACTGCGACTTGAGATCTGGGCCCGACAGCGCCATGAAGTGGCACCGCGTCGACTCCGCGAGGCGGCGAGCCACCTCGGTCTTGCCCGTGCCGGGGGGGCCGTAGAGCAGGAGTCCGCGCGGTGCCGCCTTGTCGCCGCTGTTGAACAGGCGGATCTTGGTCATCAACGACTTCTTCACCTTGGGCGCCAGCACGATCTGGCTCCAGACCTTCGCGAGCTCGGCTTCAGGGATCTCCTGTGACTGGGGATTGACCTCGGCCAGCAGCAGGTCCCGCGTCAGCGCGATCTCCGATGGCGAGTCTGCGTTCATTACTGCACGTTCCATGGCCCGGTTGATCAGCATGACGAGGTCACGGCCGCTGCGTCGCTTGAGTTTGCGCGCAAGCAGCCCGGCGATTTCTTCGATGTCCAGCCCTGGCTCGAGTCGGCGTTCGCCAAGCAGATTGCTCAGGATCTCCGTGCGGGCGCGCAGATCCGGCAACGGGATCTCGATTCTGCTGGTGAAACGACTGAGTATGGCGGGATCGATCTGTTCGGGCAGGTTCGTCGCGCCGAGCACGAATACTTCCTGGGTGTGCTGTCGCGCACCATCCATCTCCTGGAGCATCTGGTTGACGATCTCATTGGTCAGCTTGTCGGCTTGTTCGCCCCCGCGCTTGGGAGCGACGCTGTCGATTTCGTCGATGAACAGTATGCACGGGGCACTGGCCCGGGCTCGCGCAAATACATCCTTGACGCGATGCGTAGACTGGCCCAGGTATTCCGCCTTCATGTCCGCCGTCGACGCGGCCAGAAACTTGACCCCGCACTCGTTGGCCAGCGTCCGGGCGATATCTGTCTTGCCTGTGCCAGGGGGGCCGTAAAGCAGGATGTTGGGCACACGCACACCCTGTGCCCGGTACTGGTCTGCTTGCTGGAGGATCTTCGCCGTGCGCTGCAGCTGGCTCTTGATCTCTTCAGGCAGCACGATCCGGTTCCAGGTCTTGTTCTCGTCGCGAAAGCCGGCATCGCTGCCGCGAATGATCTCGATCGCCTGGCGCCAGTGTTCGTCGTTCGGTGACTGCGGGAGGCTGACGAGCTTGGCCTCCTTGACGATTTCGTGCAGTTCCCGGACGGTTGCGCCACCGGTGTTGTCGATGAGCCACTGTGGCGGCGGGACCGTCAGTCCGTTGTCATGGCATGCAGCCTGCAGAATCATCGTGCGCCCGAGGTGGTCTGGGGAGCTGATCTCGACACGCGAACTGCTGAACCGTTCGAGTATCCGCGGATGCACCTCGTCTTCGCTGCGCGCGGTCATGATGACCCAGATTCTGCTCGTTGCCGCATCCGCCTGGCTCCACGCCTCGAGCCATGCGAGCGTGGCCTCGCGCGTGCCGCCATCGGCATGCTCCGAACCGGGTTTGGGCAGAAGCTGTTCGGCATGATCCACGAAAAACACGGTGCTGGTGCCACCCCGATGTTCACTCCAGATCTCGCGAACGGCGTCGGGGGTGGCGAGATCACTGGCGGAAATGCTGACGAACTTCGCGAATACCGACTGTGCGATCTTCCGGGCAAGATAGCGCTTGCCGTTGCCTGGGTAGCCCGTCAGCAGGATGCCAGGCGGGGTTGCCAGGTCGCGGAGGTTGAACAGGTCGATTCGCCGCAGCAGGAAATCGAAGACCCGGTCGGCGACGGCGACATCAAGCCAGATATTTTCGAGGTGACTGACATTCTCCAGCAGTGACTCGATACGCGGAATCTCGTCGCGATACCGTCGTTCACGCCAGATCATCGATGCATACGCGCGAAACCGGTTCGCGACATCGGCCAGGGCGTCCGGCCGTTCGGCCAGCACCTGTTCGAGCACACCCCGGAAATCACGCAGAAACAGGTTGTTCTCTGCGCCGATGGCGAGCTCGGCGTGACCAGTGTCGTGGAGTTCGTAGCCGGCGAATTCGTCAGCGAGCAGGTAGACTTTTTCAGGGTCGAGACGCACGTTTGTGACCGGCCATGCTGCCTGCATGTCAGGCAGGGGCTTCTTGCGATCCGACCATATCCGGAAGATTTCGTAGTGCAGCACGTCGTCCTGCTGCGCTGGTGCACGGTCCGGGCGAATGCCGAAAAGACCAAGCATGCCAAGACTGCCTGCATGTTCCTTGAATACCCGTATGGCCTCGCTGAGATTACGGCGTACACCCAGAAATCCGAAGATGGCGACATAGATGAGATAACTGACCACGACGGGCAGGTAGTCCCCATAGGAAATCAGGCCGAGTCCACGAAGCAGCAGTACGATGCCGCCGCCGATCAGCAGAATCGAGATGATCGGGGGTCCGCGCCGGATGGCGCGAAAAAACGGCAGGAGCAGCGCGGCATCTCGCAGCGCGCTGCGAAGATTGCCATGCTGTCGCCGCAACAGTGCGCGCACGCGTCGGCGAAGCTGCCCGGCGAGCTTGTGCAGATCGTCACGAAGTCTGGCGGGCACCTTCGACTGTGCTTCGAGTGCAACCCGGCACTGCGTCAGATCGTCGAGCAGTGTTCCCAGCTTGTGCTCGTACTTGGCGCGTTGCTGTGCCAGCAGCTGATGCTTGAGTGTGTCGCCGGAAATCGCGGGTTCCGGCGCCTGATCAGGCGCCCCGGTGTCCGCTGGGGGCGTGGCGTCGGACGCGGTCGGGGCGTCGGTCTGCGTCGGCGCGGTCGTGTCCTGCTGTGTCGATCGGCTCGCGCCGGCGTGCCGGGTCGGTGTCGCAGGGCTCTGGCCTGCGGCTTCGGGTGGCGCGCCGGCTGAACTCGGCCATCGCCAGGCTGGCCAGTGCCCGCGCCTGCGCAGCATCAGCATCAGGGCGAACGACAGCGCGATGGCGACCACGATCGCCGCGAACCATGGCATTGCCCGCGATTGCCTGGACTGCTCCAAGGACGGTGTCAGCTCCGGCTGGTCGGCGTCAGCTTCGGCAACGGGCATGAGCGCAGCGGGCGCCGGAGCCGGAGCGCGTTCAGGGGCGGCCGGAGCGGGTTCCGGGGCGGCAGCCCGCTCCGGGGCACGCTCGGGCTGCAAGGCGGAGGCCGGCATCGGCGCGCTCACTGGTGCAAGCACCTCGAGATTCCAGCCGCCACTTTCGCCGGCGCGGGCGAGAAATGCCTCTCCGGCAGGCGTGGATCCACTGAGCCTGAGTGCTGTGACGGCGGGGCACTCGAAACTCAGCGCGGCGCGCAGGCCGCCCAGCAGTGTCTGCAGCTTCGTCGTATCGCGGAAGTCACCTGGATCGCTGCTGCGCAGCGTGATGTTCACCTCGGGCGCGCACCAGCCTGACCCTTCCGGCACGTAGGCCTGAAGCTGACCATCGCGCAGCAGGAGACGCTCGGCCTGCGCGGGCACAGTGCTGAGCAGGCAGGCGGCAATCAGGAGTCCAATTCGCGGTCCAGGTGCCAAGCCACCCCCCGTTTGCTGTGTCGTGAGACACGCCTGGCGGCGGTCAGCTGGGGACGATTTCCCAGCCTGCAGGGCCCCGGCATGCCTTGATGTCGCGCGCCTCGCTGTGGCCACTTGCCGTGGTCACCTGCTGCGTGACCACGCGGCAGGTCTCCGCTGATTCGACGCTGGCGCGGACGACTTCGCCGGCTGGTGCCGTGGTCGGCGCCGAGGCGGGCTTGTGGTCGGCGTCTGGCGCTGCCGGCTCAAGCAGACGCGTGGCCACAAAGCCGTTGCCGACACCGTCGCGACTGATCATGAACCAGTCCTCGTCGATGACCCTGCCAAGCACTTCCGTGCGCGTGCCGGCCGGCAGCGTTTCAACGATGACATAGTCGGTCCCTGGTCCGCCGCGAACCCGGCTGTTCGCCACGGTGCGATACTCCGCACCGATGAACTCCAGGGGTGGGACCCGCTGGACGCGGTCCTTGAGCACCGGAATCTCGCGCTCGCGAGTCTCAACGACGGTCTCCTTGACGGTCGTGCGTGCGGTGACACCGGTTTCGGGGTTGCTCCATTCCTGATCTTCGCCTGTCATGATCGTCTCGCCGGTGGACTGGGCGAGGCGCTGGCGGTCGCGTTCTGCAAGCACCGAGCCGACGGTGCCGCCGATAATCGCACCGACGATGCCGCCGATGATCGCCCCCCGGCCGCTGTCATCATCGATCATCGCACCGGCGGCCGCGCCCGCGGCCACGCCGATCGCGATGCCCAGCTGCTCTTTAGTCATGCTGTCTGTGGTTGCACAACTGGCGAGAAACAGCGACCCGCAGAGGACGCCTGCGCCCAGCGTCCTCGCATTAATGCAATGCAGCATGACCCTATCCTCCCGACGTCAACGATGTCCCGGTCCGTGCAGCCTCCACACGGAGTAATGAGCTGGCCGAGGATCTTGATTATGGAGGCATACTAGTCCAACCCCGCCGACGGCACAATTCCCTGCCACAGCAGGAAGTTGACTCGCTAGAGATTGTCCGCTAATTATGCCGGGAAGATTTTCACCACTGCGAGAACGAGTCCAGATGTGGCGTACCGCCAGGCAGTGGCTGCTTCAGCGATGAAACAACTCAGGCGCCCCCCGCAACTGATTGTCATAGACGACTTCCTGGACGATCCCGATGAGGTCCGTGCCGTCGCACTGGCCCAGCCATTTGAAAAGATGCACTGTGCCGGCCTGCGCACCGCGCAGCGATTTCTTCATCTGGCGCCTTATCGTGAACGCTTCGAGGCGGCGCTGAGTCGGACGCTTAACCACTGGGACGACAATGCCGCCAACGGGCGTTTCCAGTGCTGCTTCGCCAGCGATGCCATCCCCTATCATTCCGACAGCCAGTCGTATGCGGCTGTGCTGTTCCTGACGCCCAATGCGCCGATGGAAGCAGGGGTGTCGTTTTTTCAGGGCACGCGCAGTGGCCTGCGACGGCGATCCACCGATCCGGCGCTGATGGCACTGACATTTGGCGCCGATGCGGAGTTCGATCGTTCCCGGTGGCTCGAGGTGGATCGGGTTGCCAATCTTTACAATCGTCTGGTGCTGTTTGACGCGCACCTGGCCCACGGCGCCAGCGCGTATTTCGGCGATCGCCTGGAAAATGCACGCCTTTTCCAGAACTTCTTTTTCAATATCGAATGATCGGCTACTGCGTCCAGGAGACATCCGCCGGTTTGTAGATCTCCCAGGCTTGCAGCCAGACACAAAGCGCATACACGGCCAGTACCTCGCGATCTGAGCACTCCCGCCACGCCGCCAGCGCACGCGTGCGTGCGATCAGCCAGCCCGGCGAGATCCCGACATGTTCCAGCACCGCGGCGGAGCGTTCGAAGACCGAACAGATCCGAGCCTCCTCGCTGCGATATGCGCGCATCCACACGCCGTCGTAGGCGACCTTCCCCTTGCGATTCAGGACCGCAGGCGGCAGCAGGCCCGGGAGCGCCTCGGCCAGTATTGACTTGTTCGGTCGTACCCCCTCGGCCCGGCAATGGCGAGACCAGGCCTGCGCACTCCTGAAGATGGCGAGATCCGTGAAGGGCGTGCGGATGAGCGGCCCGTATACTTCCTTCACCCAGATGTCCTGCCTTGCGTCGTAGACAAAGGTGCCCAGGCCACGATCCATGTACGGAGAGAGCCGGGTGTTGCGCATGGCCTGCTTCACAACATGCCAGGACCGGCGATTGAATGGTCCCCGGGACGGCGGGTTGGTGACGAACGGCTCTTTTTGAGTCAGATCGGTGGCAAAGCACTGATCCCCCCCGTGCCCCATGTAGATTCTTTCGGCGCCGAGCTCGGTCGCGTGCCGTGCCACGAGGTCGGCATGGCGCATCCCGGTCACGAACACCGAAGGCTCGTCCAGCCTCGGCGGTGTTTCCGGTGGGCTGTATGGGAAAAGTCCGGTGCCGTCGAACTCGATGCGGGGAATCCTGAGCATGTCGGCGACGGCGTGCTGCACGCCGGACTCGAAGCGGAATTCGTAATACGGGAACGCCACGGATACACCATGCATCTCATGAGCGGGCGCTGCCGAAGCCGCCAGCGTGCTGTCGACACCTCCGGAGACCTCAAGCAGCGACTTGCGGACATGCTGCTGAGACCGGCCGTAGGCGGCAAACGCGGATTCAACCTCCCGGCATACCTCGACTCTGCTGGGCGCGTGGTCACGCCCATCCGATAGGCCGATCACCTGTTCCACTATCGGCGCATAGTCGCGAAAGCGCATGTATGCCGCCCGGCGTATCCGGCGCCACCCAGCCAGCGGCGTATCTGCAAAGCCGTTGGGTTCGTACGAGGAATGCACACAGGCCGCAGCGGTCGATGCGACAAGCCCGCTGGTGCTGAGCGTGGGTGCCTGATCGACAGGCAGTCGGGTCGTCAGCAACAGCGATGAGGCGCCGTTACGCCAGTACAGCGGAAGCGTCGCCGCGCCGCCGCGCGCTACCCAGAGCTCGCCGTTCGCCGCAAAGCCACACGCGGCATCGGTCAGCTCGAGGCGGCAGGCTGCCGATTCCGGCGGCTGGAGCCGAATGGCTTCGAAAAACCGTCCTGCCCGGGCGTCGATCTCATCGTCGTAGAGGGACAGGTACACGACCACGGTATCCGCGAGCGATAGCTCCCGATAAGCGACCGCGGCACGGATCTCCAGACGCGCCGAGTTGCGTTCAAGGATGGAGCAGGACGGCACAAACATGATGACACGGTGCACTTATGGCATCAGCCGCAGTGTCCATAGTGGCTGGTAGAGGTAGTGTTCAGGCAGTGGCTCAAACGGCAATACGCCGTCAACGACACACCAGACATGCATCTTGCGTGTCGGCGTCAGGGCCCCGACGGTGATCGTGCAGGCTTGGCCGGATTTCAGCGCGAAATACGCCGTCATCAGTGCACGCGGGTAACAGTCGCCGCTGCCCATGCTGAACTCCAGGGTATACAGGGCTTCGGCCAGCGCTGCATGCGTTGCGTATTGCGGCAACGATCCCCTGCGCAATCGGGAAATTCTTCGTAGCAGTGTCGCCATCAGTCGCAAGGGCATGACGTGGCGCGAAACATGCAAAAGGCGATAGGCGAGCACATGAATCAGCGCCGCGGCAGCCATGGGTGCCGTCGGGCTGCCTTCAAGCGTTCTGCCGATCTGTTCGGCGGGATCAGGTAGCGCGTCGCAAAATCTGGCCTGGTGCAGGCCGGCTATGCGGACAAATCCGGGATCGAGTGCCCGGGCGTAGGGGAGCAGGTAGAAGCGGCCGAGGCGTGGGCCGTACAGCAGATTGAGGTCTTCAGAAACATGAATCGACGACCACAACTGGGTTGTGGCCGTCGATTCCATGTCGATCTCGAAAACCGTCGCGGCAGACGATCAGCCGTACGTGCCTGGGTGACACTGCTCGTTGTAGTGTCCCCCACCGCCCCGCACTTTCGATGAGGTTGCGTAGTGACCAAGCAAAAGCGTGATAAGGTTTCGCATCAGGTGCATCGTGAGATCCTCTTTTTATTAAACACACGCGGGCTCAAGCGCGTAACGTAACATACGCGCTAATGCAAGGCTGGTCAAATCACTGTTTGCATGTTAAGGCATGCCTTCTGCCGGTCGTGGCGCAGCGGCAGAATTCCCACCCGCTGCGTATTCCTTCGGCTCATTTCGCACCAGCCGCGGGCTTCGGTTTTCCGTGCTGTCACCGCGTGTCCGACACGCGGTAAACTTCCGCGCTGCCGACAATCGCCAGCAAGGAGCGGGTGCATGGATGAGCGTGCCAGGGATCAGGTCATCGTCGTGGGCGCAGGCCCGGTGGGGCTGGTGGCCGCGTTGCGGCTGGCCGAGCAGGGGATCCCGGTCACACTGATCGAGCGCGAAACAACGCTGCCGCATGATCTGCGCGCAAGCACATTTCACCCGCCGACCCTTGAGATGCTCGATACTCTAGGCTTGAGCGAGCCGTTGATTGCCGACGGACTGGAGGTGCCGACCTGGCAGGTGCGTCGCCACGAAACCCACGAGAGGGCGGAATTCGATCTGTCCGTGATCGCCGGGGACACGCGCTATCCCTTCCGGCTGCAGTGCGAGCAATGGAAACTTTGCGAGTTGGCGATGGCCCGGGCCGAGGCCGACGACGCGATCGACATCTACATGGGCCACACTTTCGAGTCGCTGAGCCAGGATGACGATGGTGTGCGTGTGCAGTGCCGTTCGGCGGACGGTGAACCGCTTGATCTCCGGGGGCGCTACCTGATTGCCGCCGACGGCAGTCGCAGCACGATCCGCGGACTGCTCGAGCTGCCTTTCGAGGGCCTGACCTATCCCGAGACGACGATACTCGTTACCACGCATTTTCCGTTTGAGGACCACCTGCCGGGGCTCTCGCGCGTCAACTACGTGTGGATCAAGGGTGGCACCTTCAGCCTGTTGCGGCTGCCGGATCTGTGGCGGTGCAGCGTGTATGCCGCAGCCGGGGAGACCATCGAGCAGGCCCTGGAGCCCGAGCGCATCCAGACCAAGCTCAAGCGCATCATTCCCTCGCAGGATCACTTCGAGATCCTCGAGATCCGGCCCTACCGGATCCACCAGCGGATCATCGAGCATTACCGCATCGGACGTGTGTTGATGGCCGGTGATGCTGCGCACATCAACAGTCCCAGCGGCGGCATGGGCATGAACTGCGGCGTGCACGACGCCTTCAATCTCACCGACAAACTCGCGCGCATCTACCGCGGCGAGAGTACGGATTTGCTGGATCTGTACAGCCGCCAGCGCCAGCCGATCGCCAAGGAGGAAATCCTCGGCCAGGCGCACCGCAATCGCACGCGGATGCTCGAGCCCGATGAGGACGAGCGCACCCGCACGCTGCGCGACCTGCAGGCCACGGTGGCCGATCCGGTGCGTGCGCGTGACTACCTGCTGCGCTCGTCGATGATCACCGGCCTGCGCAAGGCCGAAACCCTGCAATGAGAGTGGCTGCCATGAACGCAACGCCTGCCCGCTACCCGCAACGCGACTACGGCAAGCTCGGCCGCATGGGCGTGCTCACACCGCAGGCCAACCCGACCGTGGAGTCGGAGTTCCACGCGATGCTGCCACCCGGCGTGGCGATGCTCTCGGGGCGGCTGACCAGCCGCGCGGAATCTCCGCGCGAGCGGCTGGTGGAATACATCGAGCGTCTCGGTGACTGTCTCGATACTTTCGATACGTTGCGCCCGGACGTGGTGGCGATGGCCTGTACGGGCTCGGCCTACCTGGTGGGCAGCGAACGTGAAAAGGCCCTGATCGGCGCTCAGCAGGAGCGACTGGGCTACCCGGTGATCTCGGCCACGCAGGCGATCCATGACGCGCTCCAGGCGATGGGCGCGCGCCGGCTTGCGGTGTTCGCACCTTACCCTGAGTGGCTGCTCGAGGCCGGCCGGACTTACTGGGTGTCGCTGGGCTATGACATTGCCGCGCATGGACGCATCGTCACGCGCTCGGCCGACACCCGGACGATTTATGAATTGGGCAGCGAGGATGCGCGTGCCGTGCTGCGCGAGCTCAAGCCCCGCGATGTCGACGTCGTGCTGCTGTCCGGCACCGGCATGCCCAGTCTGCCACTGGTGCTGGCGCACGAGGATTTCACCGATCTGCCCGTGATCTCGTCGAACTGGTGCCTGGCCGGTAGCGCGCTCGCCGAGCTGGGGCTGTCGCTGGATGCCCAGGCCGTGGGTGATCGTCTGGCAGCGGCGCGGTCGGCCTGACGCTCAGGCGTGATAACTTAGCGTTTTGCCGGAGCGCCACGGTCCCAGGATGGAACATACCCTCACCGATTTTCGTCGCAAGCAGCCCGCCGAGCCCCGTGACCAGCGCGCGCGGCCGCTGCGTGACCTGCGCATTTCGGTCATGGACCGTTGCAATTTTCGCTGCCCGTACTGCATGCCCGCCGAGGTCTTCCACGAGCGTTTCCGCTTTCTGCGTTCGCCCGAACGCCTCGACTTCGAGGAGATCGCGCGCCTGGCGCGCCTGTTCGTCGACCTCGGCGTACGCAAATTGCGCATTACCGGCGGTGAGCCGCTGCTGCGCCCGGCCCTGACCGACCTGGTGGCGGATCTCGCGACCATCGAAGGCGTCGACGACCTTGCGCTGACGACCAACGGCGTGCTGCTCGAGCAGCACGCCGTGGCGCTGAAGGCTGCCGGCTTGAGCCGCATTACCGTCAGCCTTGATTCGCTGGATCCGCAGGTGTTCGCACAGATGAGCGGTGGTCGGGCGAGCCTCGACCGGGTGCTGGCGGGCATCGACGCGGCACGCGAGGCGGGCCTGTCGCCGATCAAGCTCAATGTCGTGGTGCAACGCGGCGTCAACGAACACACGCTGCTCGACCTGGTCGAGCACTTCCGCGGCACCGGCGTGGTGGTGCGCTTCATCGAGTTCATGGATGTCGGTACCAGCAACGCCTGGCGGCTCGAGGATGTCGTGCCCTCCGCGGAACTGCTCGAGCGCATCAGTGAACGCTGGCCCATGTCGCCGGTGGATGCCGACTATCGCGGCGAGGTGGCCACACGCTGGCGTTTCGACGACGACGGCGGCGAGCTGGGCTTCATCTCGTCGGTGACCCAGCCGTTCTGTGGTGACTGCAGCCGGGGTCGACTGTCTTCCGACGGGCGGTTTTTTACCTGCCTGTTCGCAGCAGACGGTGCGGATCTGCGCCAGCTGCTGCGTGGCGGTGTCGATGATGCGGGGCTGCGTGAGGCCATCGCGCAGATCTGGCAGGGTCGCAGTGACCGTTACAGCGAACTGCGGGCACAGGCCGCCGAGCAGGCGCGCGTGGAGATGTTCTACATCGGCGGTTGAGCGCCCCGGCCGTGCGCCGGGTCACGAATGCCCGTGCGCGCGGTCAGCGCAGTTCGTCGTCGCCGGCTTCCGGCCTGGGGTTGGAGACGCGATACACCAGCACCACGACGCCGCCGACCCAGGCCGCCACGCCGAGTTCCGGCAGGCGCAGCACGAAGAACAGCGCGCCCAGCGCGAACCAGGCCAGGGGCTGCCAGCGTGCCATCACGATGGTGGCCACCGTGGCTGCACCACACACGAAAAAAAGCGGCCATCCCTGCAGCATCGTAGGTCTTCCGGTTGATCTGGACGTCGGCATTGTAGAGCTTGCCGGCCGATGCGTCTGTAATGGCGTGCGCGGGGTGAATTGCGTCAGCGGCGTGGCGCGTTCTCGATACGCTCGTCAGGCCTGATGCCGGCGAGTTCATAGCCGCGCCGGAAGTCGCGAATATGTTTGCCCATCCAGTCGCGCGCAGCGTCGGCATCGCGGCGCTGCAGCGCCGTGATCAGGCGCTGCTGGGCGCCGGTGATGCGGTCCCGCGCTTGGGGCACCCGGTCAATCATGCGCCGCAGGGTCGGGCGCAGCAGGCCGGTGAGTGTCTCTCCGGCCATCTCCAGCGCGCGGTTGCCCGAGGCATTGCCCAGCAGCCGGAAAAAGCCCACCACCGTATCCACGGCCGCGTCGGCCGACCGGGGGCGGGCCCACCACCCGGTTGGCAGCGCCTGCACTCCCGTCCCCTTGAAGGCCGTGCGCCGCCGCGCCGCCCGC
>JAFIFN010000084.1 GCA_020832005.1 Gammaproteobacteria bacterium
GGCATGTAGAGGACTTTCACCTCCAAGTGGGTGCGCCCTGCCGGGCGCACCAAAAGAAAGGGCCGGAGCATTACGCTCCGGCCCAAGTGCTGCTGCAATCTCCGGGGTCTTGTTTCGGCGACTAGAAGTTCGCCTGCATGCCCAGGAAGAAGTAACGTCCGCGCGGGCTGACCGGCCAGGAGGCCGTGGTGGCAAACGGATCCTTGTCAGCCACGTTGTTGACGCCGCCGTACATGCGGAAATCATCGTTGAACCAGTAGCTGGCGTTGAAGTTGTGCACCACCGAGCTGCCGACGAAGCCGGCCGGGCCGTACAGCGCAAGCGTCTGCTCAACATCGCCGAACTCCAGCGACTGCCTGCTCTGGTAGAGCGTCCGCCAGCCAGCGGACACCTGCCCGCGGGTCCAGTCCAGAGCCACCTGTCCATTCCATTTCGGATTGCGCAGCTGCGTGACGCGCGGATCGACGACCGAGGGATCCGCACGGTTGGTGAAGCGATCGAGCTTCTCCTGCTTGGCGCCGACGAGGCTGACACGGAAATCATTCCCGCCCAGCGCGAAGGCATAGTTGGCCGAGAAGTCGTAGCCGCGCGCCCGCAGCTGGGCGAAGTTGACGAAGGTCTGGTTCAGGAAGCGGAAGCCGCCGAACTGTGCGCTGGTTTCACTCGTCTCGCGGGTGAACAGGGTACAGAACACGTTATCCGGGAAATCGCTCGCGTCGTAGCAGGTATCGACGGTTTCCTGCGCGGTAATGGCTTCGATGCCATCCTTGATTTTGACATCCCAGTAGTCGACCGTCAGCGAGAAGCCCGGCAGGAAAGACGGCTGCAGCACGAAACCCACGGTCACGGTATCCGCGGTTTCCTCTTCCAGCTCCGGATTGCCGCCCAGCACACCGCCGAAGCGTGCCGACAGGGGATCATTGAAGTCCGCAGGCAGCGGTGGCAGCGGCAGGCCTGCACCCAGTGCACCGGCCTGGCAGTTGGCCGCGCGCAGCGCCGGGTCCGGCGCATTCGAGATCTCTGCCGAGTCGCAGGGATCCACCGGACGGAACACCGCGGGGTTGGTGATGAAGGTCTCGCGCAGGTTGGGCGCACGCACCGCCTGTGAGAGCGTGCCCCGGAAGCTGAGGTCCGAGACAGGCGTCCACAGCAGACCCACTTTCCACGCATCCACCGTGCCAATCGAATTGTATTTGGCGACGCGCCAGGCGGCATCTACGGTCAACTCCTGCGCGAAGGGCTGATCGGCCAGCAGCGGCACGGCGACTTCCAGAACCGCCTCGCGGGAATTGATTGAACCGCTTGAATCCCGATACAGGAACAGCGCATTGAAGCCCAGCGAGTTGTTGTCACTGACGTCAGCCACATTGGTGCCCGCCGGGAACGGCGACCCGGGCGGCAGAATGCCTTGGAGCAGCGGATCACGCAGGCTCGTGGCCTTCTCGGAACGATACTCGGCACCGGCGGCAAAACTGATCGGACCCGCCGGCAGGTTCATGAAATCGGCAGTGTCGCCGACCAGCTGCGTGCTGAACACGCGCTGCCGATACTTGAACTCGTCGCGCAACATGGGATTGAAGAACGCGGCGGCCTCAGGGCTGATCGAGTTCTGTCCGCCCCAGATGTTCGCGGGCCGGCACTGTCCGTCGCCGGGCGTGAAGCTGAAAATTCCCTCGTTGAATTCCGGAATACCGAAAATCGTGCTGAACGGGATCGCCGTAGGATCGAGGTCCGAGCGACAGACCGGAGCGCCGGTCTCCGGATCGGTGACAACATCGATGGCCGCGAAAAAGCGATCCAGGATGATCGAATTGAAGTCGTCCTTGCGATCGAAGTTGCCGACGTTGCCGACGACTTCCCACACCCAGCCGTTGCGCAGCTCGCCTTCGATACCGACCACTCCGCGCATGGTCTCGCGATCGACGTCATCGCGCGCACCACCGGAGTCGGTCGGATCACGCGTAATCCACAAACCACCGTCGGTGATGCCCGTGAAACTTTCGATAAAGCTGTCCGGGCCGGGCGCAACTGCGCTCGTACCCAGAAGTTCCTGAGGCAGGAACGGATTTTCCGGCGAGCCGTACAGCAGGTCGAAAAAGCCGTTCTGGATCACGTTGCGACGGCTCTGCGCGTTGGTGTAGCCGAGTTCTGCGAACACGCGCATGCTGTCGGTGAGGTCGTAATGACCGTTGAGGTTCAGCGTCACGCCGCGGCTGCGCGGATACAGCGAGTCCTGGTTGTAGCGGTCCGGCACGCCATCACCACCGAACTGGTTGAAATTACCCGCGACCAGCCCGTCCTGGTAGGGCCGCAGCGGCCCGTTGCCCGAGCGCGTCCAGCAGCCACCCGCATAGTCGAACCGGAAGATGCCATCGGTCTGCCAGGCCGGATCGCCAAGCACCGATGGCAGGTAGAACTGGTTGTTGAAGCCGACGAAGGACTGGTCGCAGTCCGGCACGCCGTCGCCATCGAGGTCGATGTCATGGAAGACGTCCAGATCGAATGGCGAGATGATGCCCGGTGCGTTGCTGATTGAGAACGTCGGCTGCGGCAGAAACGCCCTGGACGGCGCATTGGCCCGGCGCTCGATCAGCGCCCGTTCCGCAGGCGTGAGATCAGCCGCGGTCAGTGACGTACCGTTGATCGTGTTGTAACGGTTGATAAACGCGTCAGCGCTGGTGGGAATGAACAGGCCGTAAGGAAAGCGGAATTCGTTTGTGTTGTAGAACTCGAAAAACAGCGGGGTATCGCTCGCCGTAATGTCGCCTTGCTGGAAACGCAGCGCCGGATTGGCCTGTCCGCGCGCAATGCCATTGTCCCGCGACCATGGCCGATCGCCAACGCGCAGCGCGGTGTCCTGGCGAAGATCGGCGCTGAAGGTGATGTTGCCGCGATTGTCGGCAAAATTCAGACCAGCCAGGTACTCGATGTTGTAGGACTCTGCGTCGCCGCGGCCGGAAATGCCGCCGCGAACATTGAGTTCCTGGCCTTCGAAATCGTCACGCAGAATGAAGTTGACCACGCCGGTCACAGCGTCGGAGCCGTACACGGCCGAGGCGCCGCCGGTGAGGACTTCCACCCGCTCGATCAGCGCGTTCGGGATCGAGGCCAGATCCACCGAGGCACTGCCCTCGGTGCCGCCACCGACGTACCTGCGCCCATTGACCAGCGTCAGCGTACGCCGGTCGCCGAGGCCGCGCAGGTTCAGCACGTTGGTACCGGTCAGGCTGGCCTCCGCACTGGTGGAGCCGATCAGCGCCGGCACGCGATTGAGCACGTCGGCGATATTCGGCTGTCCGGACAGTTTGAAGTCCTCGCTGGTCACGAGCTGCACCGGCACCGGTGAGGCGAGATTCGGGTCGCGCGCGATGCGCGAACCGGTGACGACGATCTCCTCGAGCGCCGGGGGCGCGGTTTCCATCGCCTGCTGGGAAAAAGCCGCCTGCGACATCATGGCCATTGCCGCGGTCACGGCGACAGTCAGCGCGGGCGCATTGCGAGCAGAGTAACTGACAGCAGATAAGGAACGTGCCAGAGGGGCACTGCGACGAGCTGAACGGACAACGGACATGACAACCTCCCAAGGCTTGAGCGCCGGAAATGTCTGCGGTGTCATGGCCGAGCATTGGAACATGAGTCGTCGCCACAAGACTGCAGTTCAATCCCCCCTAGGCCGTATCTAACCTGCCGTGTCGTTGAAACGCAACCCCCGGCACGGTGAAAATTCGCATTTTCTGATGTGCGGCCTCTCCTGCCGCGGGTGGTTGAGCCATCGATGACAGGCGCATGCCACCGCCTGAACCATGCGTCTCTTTCACACCACACACAGCGGCGATCTCAGCCGTCACGTTGCATAGCCTCCACCACCGGCAGCAGCGCATCGAGCCGGGCTTCGGCATCTTCGAGCTCCAGCAGGGCCTGCTTGTCGGGCAGCGACAGCGGCAGCAGCTCGGCCAGCCGGTAGCCCACCCAGCTGGCGTCGTCGTAATCCTTCGGGATGGCATCGTAGAGCGGCCCGAGGTCGCTGATGACGGTTTCGAGCAGCCGCGACAGGCGCGCGTGGCGCTCGCCGAGCGGCACCTTCGGTTCGGGTGCAAGGAAATCCACCACGCCCAGGTTCAGGCCATCGGCCTGGACGCGGACCTCGCGCAGCGCGAAGCGCTCGTTGCCGTGGGCGGTGACGGCGAGCAGACTATCCTCGCCCTGCCCCCAGTCAACAATGCTCGCCATCGTGCCCACGCGCACGGTACTGCCGACGCTGCCGCCCTCCCGGCCCTCGCCGATCAGCAACACGCCGAAGCCATGCTGCTGCTTCAGACAGCGGCTGATCATATCCAGGTAGCGCGGCTCGAAGATCCGCAACGGCAGCGGGCCGCCGGGAAACAGCACGGTGTTCAGCGGAAACAGCGGAATCTCGACGTCGCTCATGGGCCCTGCGCTCAAGGTGATTGGTCAATCCTACAACGCGAGACGCCGCATCGTCAGGCTTGGGCGGCCGCTGCGCGGTCCTGCACCCTCAGGCCTTGCGCCGCGCCTGCAGCGCCTGTTCCAGCTTGCGCGGCAGACCCCCGAAGCCACCGTTGCTCATGATAACGACCTCGTCCCCCTCGCCAAGCTCTGCCGACAGGCGCGCGACCATCGCATCGATATCATCACCCAGGTGCAGCCGCTCGCCCAGCGGTGCCAGCACGGCGCGTGCATCCCAATCCAGTGACGGCGGCACATGCAGCCAGACCTGATCGGCAGCCTCCAGGGAGGCGGCCAGCTGATCGGCATGCACGCCCGAGCGCATGGTGTTGGAGCGCGGTTCCAGCACCGCGACGATGCGGCGATCGGGCTGCTGGCTGCGCAGGGCCGCCAGCGTATGGCGAATCGCCGTGGGATGATGGGCAAAGTCATCGTAGATCGTCACACCGGCGATACGCCCGCGCCGCTCGAGGCGACGCTTGACCCCCTGGAACTCCGCCAGCGCCTTGAGTGCCGTGTCCACCGGCACACCGGCGTGCCGGGCCGCCGCCACTGCGGCCAGCGCATTCTCCAGGTTGTGCACGCCGGCCAGTGACCACACCGCATCGCCAACACTGCGCCCGGCCAGCGTGACACCGAAGCGCGACTTGGCACCGATGAGTTCGTAGGCGCCATGCCAGTCGGCCCTGCCGGCAGTGCCGGCGCTGAAGCGCTCGACCGGCGACCAGCACCGCATCTCCAGCACCTGATCGATGTTGGCGTCGATGCCGTTGGCGATCACCAGCCCGCGACCCGGGAGGGTCCGCAGCAGCTGGTGGAACTGCCAGTTGATGGCATCGATGTCGCGATAGATGTCGGCGTGGTCGAACTCGATGTTGGTGATCACCAGCGTGCGCGGACGGTAGTGCACGAACTTCGCGCGCTTGTCGAAAAACGCCGTGTCGTATTCGTCGGCCTCGACGACGAAGAACGGACCTTCGCCGAGCCGTGCCGAGACACCGAAGTTTCGCGGCACCCCACCGATCAGGAATCCAGGCTTGAGACCCGCGTACTCCAGGATCCACGCCAGCAGGCTGGCGGTCGTGGTCTTGCCATGCGTACCCGACACGGCCAGCACCCAGCGCCCGGCCAGCACATGGCGGGCCAGCCAGGCGGGGCCCGAATCATAGGCACGCCCGGAATCCAGCAACTCCTCGACCACCGGCTGGCCACGTCGCATGACGTTGCCCACCACCACGCTGTCGGCGGCCTCGGGGATCTGCCCGGCCTCATAGCCTTCATGGAGTCGTACACCGAGCTTGCGCAGCTGCGTGCTCATCGGCGGGTAGACGTTCTGATCGGCGCCACTGACGCTGTGGCCGGCGGCCTTAGCCAGCGCGGCAATGCCGCCCATGAAAGTGCCACAGACGCCGAGGATGTGCAGATGCATAGGGGTCTCGCAGGCGAAGCTTGCGTCGCAGACTGCCGTTTGCCGGCAGTCAGGTCAATGCACTTGCGGTGATTGCCCTCAGGTGGCGGGCAGCACGGCCCGGCGCACAGTGATGTCGAGGATCATGACGCCCACCGCGAGCAGCACGCCAATCGAGTAATGCGCGCTGAGCGCACGCGACAGGATCCAGCCGCTGATGTCCACCGACCAGATCAGCAGGGCGAAGAAGGCCAGCGTGGCCAGCGGCGCGACGGCTTCGGCCTGCAGGCCGGCGTACATCCAGGTCGCCACCGGCAGCATGCACAACCCCAGCAGCGTTGCCGTGCCCAGCAGCGCAATGGCCGTCTGCAGCAGCCGCGCCACATGCCCTTGCAGGACCAGCACCAGGGCGTAGGCCCCCAGCGTCAGCAGCAGGTGCAGGCCGGTCTCGAACACGGCGCGCACCAGCGTGAAATCCAGTGCCAGCAGCGAGCCCAGCTGCACGACCACCGCACTGGCCAGCACCAGCGCCAGCAGCACCGGGGCTGCCGGCACGTGCTCGGGGCCGCGACGGTGAAAAGCGATATCGATGAACAGCTGCAGCAGTGGCCACATGGGAAGGGCAAGGCCTGTCTTCGGCGGGGGCTCGCATGATAGCGTAGCCGACACACCTCCAGCGCGGACGCCTGCGCGCACGACCATCCTTGAGCCTATGCACGACGCGAATATTCCAGCGACCCTGCTGAACAGCCAGGCGGATCTCCAGGCACTGGTCGCGGGCCTGGCGGAAGCACAGGTGGTGGCGCTGGACACCGAGTTCGTGCGCGAATCCACTTACTACGCGCAGCTGTGTCTGCTGCAGGTGGCCACTTCCGGGCACATCGCCTGTGTCGATCCGCTGGCCGGCATCGAGCTCGAGGAATTCTGGCAGGTGGTGCTGCGCGCCAGTCCGCTGACGCTGATGCACGCCGGGCGACAGGATCTCGAGCTGATCTGGCAGCACACCGGGCGTCTGCCCGAAGTGCTGTTCGATACCCAGGTGGCCGCCGCCCTGCTCGGCCACCCGGCCCAGATCGGCTACGCCGGACTGGTGCAGCGCCTGCTGGGCATCACACTGGACAAAAGCCATGCGCGCACGGACTGGTCGCGCCGGCCCCTGCCGCAGAACAAGCTCGACTATGCCGCAGACGATGTGCGCTACCTGCTGGAAGTCCATGAGCGCCTCGATGCCGAACTGCGCACGCGCGGCCGCCACGCCTGGGCACAGGAGGACTGCGCGACCCTGCTCGACCCCGCCCTGTACGAAAATCCGCCGGATGCAGCCTGGCACCGGGTCAAGGGTCTGCGCCGCCTGCAGGGACGCGCACGCGCCGCGGCCCGCGCGCTGGCCGCATGGCGGGAGACCACTGCTGAATGGCTGGACAGGCCTCGCCGCTGGGTCATGACTGATGAGCAGCTGCTGGCGCTGGCCGCCGCGCTGCCCGCCGATACGCAGGCCATGGGTGAGGTGGCCGGCCTGCCCGCCGGCCTGGTGCGGCGTCGTGGCGAGGAACTCCTGGCCGTGCTGGCGCAGGTGCCCGATGCGGTGGCCGACGAGACCGACCCGCTGCCGTTGAGCGACGAGGAAAAATCGCGGCTGGCCAGGCTCTCGACGTTGACCAGGCAGGTGGCAGACGAACTGGGCATCGAGACCGAGGTCCTGGCCACGCGCGCAGAACTCACCGCTGCGGCGCGCGGTGGCCGCGAGGGTCGCGTATTCACCGGTTGGCGTGGCGAGGTACTGGGTGCGCGATTGCTCGAGGCTTTGGCCTAACCCCGACGCTGCTGCGCGCGCCTGAAGCCCGGTGGGTCTCCTGTGTTGCGCCTTACCCGCCGACCGCGCTGAGCAACCTGGCGTAGACATCGTCAATGCTGCCCTCGGCATTGACGGTGCGCAGCAGGCCCCGCCCGCGATAAAACTCGATCAGCGGCTCGGTCTGGGCACGGTACACCTCGAGCCGGTTGCCGATCGTCGCCTCGTTGTCATCTGCGCGCTGGATCAGTTCGCCGCCTTCTGCGATGACCGCGTCCAGTTCGCTCTTGGGGGAGAAGTAGATATTCAGCAGCTTGCCGGTCTTCGAGCATGTACGGCGACCCACCAGCCGCTTCATCAGCACATCAGGATCGACATCCATCAGCACGGCTGCGTCGAGTTGCTGGCCGATGTCCGCCAGCACAGCCTCGAGCGCTTCGGCCTGCGCGCTGTTTCGCGGAAACCCGTCGAGAATGAAGCCGTTGCCCGTATCGGGCTGGCCGAGGCGTTCGCGAATAATGCCCAGCACGATGTCGTCGGAGACCAGTTCGCCGGCGTCCATGGCCGCACGCGCGCGCTTGCCCAGCGCGCTGCCGGAGGCCACCGCGGCACGCAGCAGGTCGCCGGTCGAAATCTGCGGGATATCCCGCTCGGCCATGAGCTTCTGTGCCTGGGTCCCCTTCCCGGACCCTGGCGCCCCCAGCAGTACGATACGCATGTATTGTTCCCCATTGCGGCGCGCATTCGCGCAGATGGCGCCAGCCGTGCAAGGCGCCAAAGGCTATAGATTGGCAACATGGCCGTCAAACCAGCAACGCACTATGCCGTCGGTCGCGACCTTTCGCTATCCTTATGACAAGTCCCTCCAATGAATGAACCTGCGGGAACGCCATGACTGCCCGAAAGAACCTGTTCTATGCCCAGTCCGGCGGACCCACCGCCGTCATCAACACCACCGCCTGCGGCGTTATCGAGACCGCGCGACGGCATCGCGACCGCATCGGTCGTGTCTACGCCGGGCGCAACGGCATCATCGGGGCGCTCGAGGAGGACCTCATCGACGTCTACCGCGAAAGCGCCAGTGCGATCGCCGCGCTGCGCCACACGCCGGGGGCTGCTTTCGGCACCGCGCGCTTCAAGCTCAAGGGCCTGGAGGAAAGCGCTGCCGAGTACGAGCGTCTGATCGAGGTCTTTCGCGCCCACAACATCGGCTACTTCTTATATAACGGCGGCAACGATTCGATGGACACAGCCCACAAGGTAAGCCTTTTGTCCACGCAGCTGGGCCACCCCATCGCCTGCATCGGCGTGCCCAAGACCGTCGACAACGACCTGCCGATCACCGACAACTGCCCGGGCTTCGGCTCGGTAGCGAAGTACATCGCCGTGTCCACACTGGAGGCTGCACTGGATGTGCGCAGCATGGCGCGCACGTCCACGAAGGTATTCATTCTCGAGGTCATGGGCCGGCATGCCGGCTGGATTGCCGCGGCCGGCGGCCTGGCCGGCGAGGGTCGCGATGACCCGCCGCAGCTCATCCTGTTCCCCGAAATCGCTTTCGACGAGGCTGCGTTCCTGGCGCGCGTGCGCGCCAGTGTCGAGAAAAACGACTACTGCGTGATCGTCGCCTCCGAAGGTGCGCGCTACGCCGACGGCCGGTTCCTCGCGGATGCAGGCTCCCGCGATGCCTTCGGCCATGTGCAGCTCGGCGGCGTAGGCCAGGTGCTGGCCGAGCTGATCAAACGCGAACTGGGCTACAAGTATCACTACGCGATCGCGGACTATCTGCAGCGTTCGGCGCGCCACCTGGCCTCGGCCGTGGACGCCGAGCAGGCCTATGCCGTTGGCCGTGCGGCGGTGGAACTTGCGCTGGAGGGCCAGACTGCCGTGATGCCCACCATCGTGCGCAAATCCGACAGCCCCTACCGCTGGGGCATCGGGGTGGCGCCGCTGGCGCGTGTTGCCAACCGCGAGAAGATGCTGCCGCGCAGCTTCATCAGCCGCGACGGTTTCGCCATCACGGCCGCCTGCCGGCGCTACCTGGCGCCGCTGATCGTCGGCGAGGACTATCCACCCTACCGGCGCGGGCTGCCGCAATACGTCACCCTGAAGAACCTGCCTGTGCGCCGCAAGCTTGGCTGACGCTGGCAGCGTTGTGGGGTATAGTTGCGCCCGCGCGACCGCCGCCGGAGCTGAGTCCGAGCGCCCGTAACTCTAAAGAACATAACGAAAAGAGGATCGCCTCTCATGTCCTATGAGCTTGCCCTGTGGCTGCCGATCGGCGCAGCAGTACTCGCAATTATTTACGGTGTGATCTCCGTGCGCTGGGTGCTCGCCCAGCCCGCAGGATCCGAACGCATGCAGGAAATCGCCCGCGCGATCCAGGAAGGCGCGGCGGCCTACATGAACCGCCAGTACACGACGATCGCGGTGGTCGGCATCATCCTGACCATCGTGTTGGCGGTGATTCCGCAGCTCGGCCTGGCAACGGCCGGCGGCTTTGTCGTCGGTGCGGTGTTTTCGGGCCTGGCCGGCTACATCGGCATGTTCGTCGCCGTGCGCGCCAATGTGCGCACGACCGAGGCGGCCCGCACCGGACTCAAACCCGCGATGGACGTGGCCTTCCGCGGCGGCGCCATCACCGGCCTGCTCGTCGTCGGTCTCGGACTGCTCAGCGTCGCAGGCTACTTCGCCCTGATCGCCGGCGGTGCCGGTGATACCGAGCCCCGCACCGCCATCAAGGCCCTGCTGGGCGTGGCCTTCGGCGGCTCGCTGATCTCGATTTTCGCCCGCCTCGGTGGCGGCATCTTCACCAAGGGTGCGGATGTGGGCGCCGATCTGGTCGGCAAGGTCGAGGCCGGTATTCCCGAGGACGATCCGCGCAACCCTGCCGTGATCGCCGACAACGTCGGTGACAATGTCGGCGACTGTGCCGGCATGGCCGCAGACCTGTTCGAGACCTACGCGGTGACTGTGATCGCAACCATGCTGCTGGGCTTCCTGCTGCTGGGCGAGACCTATGGCTTCGCGGCCTGGATGTTCCCGCTGGTGCTGGGGGCGGCGTCGATCGTCGCCTCGATCGTCGGCACCTTCTTCGTGCGCGTCAGCGAGGGCGGCTCGATCATGGGTGCGCTGTACAAGGGCATGATCGCCTCGGGCATCCTCGCTGCCGTGTTCTTCTATCCGATCACCCACATGATGATGGGCGATACGCTCGATGGCAGCGCCGCCAACCCCAACGGGCTTTACGGTGCCGCACTGATCGGCCTGGCCCTGACCGCATTCATGGTGTGGATCACCGAGATCTACACCGGCACGCAGTACAGCGCCGTGCGTCACGTGGCAGCCGCCTCCACCACCGGCCATGCCACCAACATCATCGCCGGCCTCGGTGTGTCGATGAAGGCCACGACCTGGCCGGTGCTGGCCGTGTGCGCAAGCATCTGGGGCGCCTATGAGCTGGCAGGCCTCTACGGTCTGGGCATCGCCGCCACGACGATGCTGTCGATGACCGGCATGGTCGTCGCACTCGATGCCTTCGGTCCGATCACCGACAACGCCGGCGGCATCGCGGAGATGTCGGATCTGCCCGCAGAGGTGCGCGTGGTCACCGACCAGCTCGACGCGGTCGGCAACACCACCAAGGCGGTCACCAAGGGTTATGCCATCGGCTCGGCGGGCCTGGCAGCACTGGTGCTGTTCGCCGACTACAACTACGCGCTCGAAGCAGACGGGCTGGCCATGACCTTCCTGCTGTCCGATTACCGGGTCATCGTCGGCCTGTTCATCGGCGGCCTGATCCCCTACCTGTTCGCAGCCATGGCCATGGAGGCCGTGGGTCGTGCGGCCGCCTCGGTGGTCAACGAGGTCCGCCGCCAGTTCCGTGAGATCCCCGGCATCATGGAGGGCACGACGCGACCCGACTATTCGCGCGCGGTCGACATGCTGACCAAGGCGGCCATCAAGGAGATGGTGCTGCCTGCGATGCTGCCGGTGCTCGCACCGGTGCTGGTGGGCGTATTCCTCGGCCCGGCCGCGCTGGGCGGCATGCTCATGGGCACGATCATCACCGGCCTGTTCGTCGCCATCTCGATGACCGCCGGTGGCGGTGCCTGGGACAACGCCAAGAAGTTCATCGAGGACGGCAATCACGGTGGCAAGGGCTCCGAGGCGCACAAGGCGGCCGTCACCGGCGACACTGTCGGCGATCCGTACAAAGACACGGCGGGTCCTGCCATCAACCCGCTGATCAAGGTCATCAACATCGTGGCCCTGCTGATCGTGCCGCTGATCGTGGCCGTGCACGGCTGAAGCGCCTGAGCCTCGGGCGCCCGGCCGTTGGTCGAGCGCCCGGGGCTTGTCTTTGGCACCGCCCCTGCGCGACTTAGCCGCGCCCGGCGCCCTCTTGGTCGGGCGCCACAGCCGCCGGCGCGGGACGATCCGGCAATGTTGGCGAATCCATGGGGCGCCTGTTCGCGTATCATGAACAGGTCTTGTGCGCCCATCGGTGCACGTGGCCCCCAGGGCCGCTCAGTCCGGACATTTCATGCCAACCACCACATGTTTCAAGCGCCGCACGGCTGATCGCCGCGCCGCCGAGCCGATTGTCGCCGCGCTTGCGCTGCTGTTTGCCGGCCTCGCCCTGAGCGGGTGCTCGGATCAGCAGGGCGGCGAACAGCGCTCGGCGCCGTCGGTCATCGTCGAGGTCACCACGGTAGAACGGCAGCAGATGATCGATGCCGTGCGGGGCGTCGGTACGCTGCGGGCAAGCAGCGAAGTCGAGATCAGCCCGGAAGTCGCGGGGCGCATCACGGCGCTGGAGTTTCGCGAGGGTGGGCGCGTTGAGCGCGGCCAGGTGCTGGTGCGCCTGCGAGACAGCCGCCTGCGCGAGCAGCTGACCTCGCGCGAAGCCGCGCTGTCTGCAGCGCGCAGCCGCGCCCGGAACGCTGAGCGCACCTACGAACGCGTGGCATCCCTGCGTGCCCAGCGCCAGGTCTCGGAAGGTGACTACGAGCAGGCACTCACCGATATGCAGGGCGCCCAGGCCGAGGTCCAGGGCATCGAGGCCGACATCGCCGCGATCCGCGAGCAGCTTGCAGACATGGTCATTCGCGCGCCCTTCGATGGCGAGATTTCGCAGCAACACGTTGATGAGGGCGCTTTCGTCGAGGTCGGTCGGCGCATCGCTACGCTCTACCGGACCGACCCTCTGTACATTGGCTTCAGCATTCCCGAGCGCTACGCCGGCCGCGTCACCCTGGACAACGAAGTCCAGGTCTCGGTGGCCAGCTTCCCCGGCGAGCAGTTCCCTGCGACGCTGGACCTGATCAGCCCGAGCATCGACGAGCGCAGCCGGACCCTGGGCCTGCGCGCGACCGTGCCGAACCCCGACGGCCGGCTTCGCCCGGGCAGCTTCGGCACCGCACGGCTGATCGTCGAGCGCCTGGACGACCTCGCCGTGCTGCCCGAAGAGGCGCTGATCGGCACCCGCGATGGCTACATCGTGTTCGTCGTCGAAGGCGACAAGGCGCGACGGCGTGCGGTCACCACCGGTCTGCGCGAGGATGGCATCGTCGCGATCACCGAGGGACTCGAGCCAGGCGAGATTGTCGTGCAGCGCGGGCATTCGCGCATCAGCGACGGCACATCCGTGGAGATTTCAGGAGACGGCGCCGCACCCGACGGCCGCTAACGAACAAGCCCCGATGATCTGGAATTTCTGCATCAAACGCCCCGTGTTCACCATCGTGATGTTCCTGGTGATCGCGATCTTCGGCGGCTATGGCTATCTGCAGATGCCGGTGCAGGAAAACCCGGATATCGAATTCCCGGTGGTCAGCATCAATGTGGTGCTGCCCGGCGCCTCCCCCGAGGTCATCGAAAACGAGATCATCGAAGTCCTCGAAGAAGAGATCAATACGGTCGAGGGCATCCGCGAGCTGCGCTCCGAGGCCCGTCAGGAGGTCGGCACCGTCATCATCATTTTCGAGCTGTCGCGCGACCTGGATATCGCCACCCAGGACGTGCGCGACGCCGTCGACCGCGTGCGTCGCCTGTTGCCGATGGATGCCGAGGCGCCGATCGTCAGCAAGCTCGACCTCGATGCGCAGCCGGTCATGTGGGTTGCGATCCAGGGCGACGAGCGCTGGGATCGCACGCAGCTCACCCGCTATGTCGAGGACGTGCTCAAGAGCCGGCTTGAGAGCCTGCCGGGCGTCGGTCGGATCATCGTCGGCGGTTCACGCCGCTATGCGGCACGCGTGCGACTTGATCCGGAGCGACTCGCCGCCCATCAGCTGACCGTGCAGGACGTCGTCAACACCATCCAGGCGAACAACATCAGCATTCCCACCGGCCGCATCCAGGGGTCGACACGGGAATTCCGCATCAATACGCGCGGTCAGTTCTCGGATGCCGCACCGATCAATGACCTGGTCATCACCGTCATCGACGGCTCGCCCGTGCGCATCAGTGATGTGGGTCTTGCGGTCGATGATGTCGAGTCGGACCGCCAGGTGGCGAGATTCGGCGGTGAGCCAACCATTGGTATGGGCATCGTCAAACAGTCCGGCGCGAACGCCGTAGAACTCTCGCGCGGCATGCGTGAGGGACTGGCAGCCATCGAGCCGGATTTCCCGGCCGGCCTGTACTACACCATTTCCAGCGATGATTCTGAGTTCGTCGAGGAGAGTATTCGCGACCTGTTCATGACGATTCTGCTGGCCACCACGCTGGTGGTGCTGGTCGTGCTGATCTTCCTGCGCACGGTCAAGGGCACGCTGGTCGCGGCCCTGGCGATTCCTTCGGCCCTGCTGGCCGGGTTCGCCGTCATGCACCTGCTGGGATTTTCGATCAATCAGGTCACGATGCTGGGATTGATCCTGGTGGTCGGCATCGTCGTTGACGACGCAATCGTCGTGCTCGAGCGCACCCAGCGCCACCGCGAGGAAGGCGCCGAGCGGGAACCGGCAGCACGAATCGGCACCACGGAGGTGGCTTTTCCGAATATCGCCAACTCGCTGGCGCTGGCCGCGGTGTTTCTGCCGGTGGCCTTTACCGGCGGCATCATCGGTCAGTTCTTTCTTGAATTCGGTGTCACCGTCACCGCGACGGTGTTTGCCTCCACGTTTGTCGCGCTGACACTCACGCCCATGCTGTGCTCCCGGCTGCTGGAGCGACGAACCACGCAGGGGCGCCTGTTTGACTGGTCCGAGCGTCGCTTCGACCAGCTGGAGACGGGTTACACGCGCCTGCTCGGCGCGGCACTTCGTCATCGCCTGCTGACCATCGGCATTGGCGCGGGCGCGTTCGCACTGGGCATACTCGCCCTGGTCAATACGCCCAGCGAGTTCGCCCCCTCACCGGACCGTGCCGGCTTTCTGATCAGCTTCGAAACACCCGAGGGCGCGACGCTGTCGGAAACAGATCGATTTGCCCGGCGTATCGAGCAGGTGCTCAAGGACACGCCGGAGATCGCGGACCAGTTTATCGGCATCGGGCTTGGCGCAGGCGGCCCCGGCAACGTCAACACCGGTGTGTCCTTTGTGACCATGATCCCGCGCGGCGAACGCGACAAACATCAGACCGAGGTCATGCAGGAGCTGCGCGAGCGTCTGGGTGAAATCCCTGATGGCCGGGCGTTTATCTTCGAATTCGGCCCTGGCGGGGTTGGCGGCCAGCCCATCGAGCTGATTTTGCAGCACCCGGATCTGGAGCTGCTCGGCGATGCGCAGGAACAGGTCATGGATTGGATGGCCGAGCGTCGCGACCTGTTCGTCGGTGTGCGCTCGAACCTGCGCTTCAGCTCGCCAGAGGTGCAGGTGGATCTGAACCGTGACCGCATCGCCGAGGCCGGCGTCAGCGCACGCGAGGTCGCCAATGCCATGCGCTTTCTGCTAGCCGAAGGCCCGATCTCCCAGATCGAACGCGACTCCAAGCGCTATGACATCATCATCGATGTCGCCGGCCGCGGGAATCTCTCGCCGCAGGTGCTGCGCAACATCTACCTGCGCAACGGTGATGGCCTGGTGCCGCTGGACGGCCTGATCGAAATCACCGAGACGGTCGGGCCCAATACCATCAATCGCTACAACCGCATGCGCTCGGCGACCATCAGCACGAGCACCCCACCTGGCGTGGTGCTGGGTGACGCGGTTGCAGCCCTCGAGGACTACGTCACGCGCGAGTTGCCCGTGGGTGTGGAATACGTGTTTGCAGGCCAGGCCGAGAGTTTCGCGGAGTCGTTTTTCTACCTGCTGCTGGCATTGGTGATGTCGATCGTGTTCATCTACCTGGTGCTGGCCGCGCAGTTCGAATCTTTCCTGCTGCCGTTCACGATCATGGCGGCCCTGCCTTTGGCCACAATCGGCGCTTTCGGTTCGCTGTGGCTGCTGGGGCTACCGGTCAGCGTGTATGCCTTCATCGGCCTGATCATGCTGATGGGCCTGGTGACCAAGAATTCCATCCTGCTCGTCGACTACACCAACGTCCTGGTCGCCCGGGGTCGCAAGCCGATGGAGGCAGCACTGGAGGCCGGGACGAATCGCCTCCGGCCCGTGCTGATGACGGCGATCTCGACCATCCTGGGCATGATGCCGATCGCCTGGGGCTTCGGTGCCGGCGGCGAGGTGCGTGCTGCCCTTGGTGTCGCCGTCGCCGCCGGCCTGTTCAGCTCGACGCTGCTGACGCTGGTCGTCGTGCCGGTGCTCTATACCTACCTGCGTCAGTTCGAGGCGCGCTTTGGCGGCCGTCGTCGGACGACCACTGATTCGTCGCGACGGACATCCGCAGCATGAAGCTCGTGCACATCAGTGTCGCCTTCGAGTACATGGAACATCTCGAGGAAATGCTCGATCGCCACGAGGTGCGTAACTACGTACGCTATCCGCGGGTGCATGGCCGTGACCCGCGCGGCAAGCACTTCGGCTCACAGGTCTTCCCCGGCAACTTCACCGTGGTCCAGGCGCTGGTCGAGGATGACCGGGTCGGCGCCCTGCTCGATGAACTGCGGGCGTTTCGTGACAGCCGGGAGGCGCATCGCGGCACCGAGGCCGTCGTGCTGCCGATCGAACAGCGCCTCTAGGGTCAATGGCACCTACTCGAGTCCCGGCGGCGTCGCCTGCGGGAGGTCTTTGGCGGAAATAAAGCGGACCGAAGGGAGCCATTCCGCCAAAGACCTCCCGCAGGCGACGCCGCTGACCCCGGAGCGGGCCACCGGCTCAAGTAAGCGCTATTGCCTCCGCGTTTGCTGTGCCGGACGGGCCGTCAGTTCAGCGGCTGGGGCCGCTCGATGACGAAGCCCTGGGCGAAGTCCACGCCCATCTGGCGCAGTGCATCGAAGGCCGACTGATCCTCGATCTGCTCGGCCACCACCTTGAAGTGGAGTGTTCGCGCCAGCTCCATGATCGCACCCACCATCGCCTGGTGGACCATGTCCGTGCCCAGATCGCGGGTGAACGCCCCGTCGATTTTCAGGTAATCCAGCGACAGGCTCTTGAGATTGGCGAACGAACCCATGCCGCTGCCAAAGTCATCCAGCGCGAACGAGCAACCCATGCCGTGCAGTACGCTGATGAACCGGCGCGAGAGATCCAGGTTGCTGATCACCGAGGCCTCGGGAATCTCGAAACAGATCTGCGCGGGGCTCACACCGGAGTGATCCAGGCAATCGACGACGAACTCCAAAAACCCCTCGTCACCCAGCGTCTGGCCCGAGAGATTGATGCTGCAGCTGCGCTGGTCGGGCAGCTTCAGGGCGCCGCTGCCCAGCGCCGCCAGCGTGGTCTGCACGACCCAGCGGTCGATATGCGACATCAGGTGGTAGCGCTCCGCCGAGGCCATGAACTGCGAGGGCGAGATTGCCGCGCCACCCTCGTCGCGCAGCCTCAGCAGCACCTCGACCGACGGCCCATGGGTCACCCGACCGCCCAGCGAGATGATCGACTGGGTGAACAGTTCGAAGCGGTTTTCCTGGCGGCCTTCTTACCGGGCTTCTTGCCGGCTTTGTTCGCGGCCTT
>JAFIFN010000085.1 GCA_020832005.1 Gammaproteobacteria bacterium
CACGCTGCCGTCTTGGCGGTACGGGAAGGGTCCGCCCTGCTGGATCAGTGACAGGGTCTGGTGCGCTTCGGGGGGCAGTCCGTCGCTTCGCGAGACCGATGACGTGAGATTCAGTTCGCCCAGCTGCCAGACGATCGCCGCACCCAGCAGCAGCAGGAGTATCAGGCCTTTGCGCATGGATGATTCCTCGCAGGTCGGTTGATGGACCCTTCAGCGCTCGGGGGCGCCGACATCGCGCAGGCGCCGCATCTCATCACGCAGCGCCAGCACATCGGCGTGGAGCTGACGGTTCTCGTTGCGTAGCGCATTGATGTCACGGTGCAGCTCGGTGCTCTCGGCGTGCACCACGCTGCTGATCTCCTCGACCTCCTGTTGATGATGGGTGTCATGCAGCGTCTGCATGGTGTTGACGATCACGGCGATGAACAGATTGAGCACGGTGAAGGTGGCCAGCAGGATGAAGGGGACGAAGAACACCCAGGCATAGGGGTGCAGTTCCATCACCGGTCGCGCAATCCCCATCGACCAGCTCTCCAGGGTCATGACCTGGAAGAGCGTATACATCGATGCACCGAGACTGCCGAACCACTCCGGGAAATCTGCCGCGAACAGGCCTGTGGCGATCACCGCGAAGACGTAGAACATCAGCGCCAGCAGCCCGAAAATCGACAGGATGCCGGGCACGGCCTTGAGCAGGGCCTCGACGATGAACCGCAGCTTGGGCACCATCGAAACCAGGCGCAGCAGTCGCAGCACGCGCAGGACCGCGAGCGGACCGCTCGCCGGCACCAGGGCAATGCCTACGACGAGGAAATCGAACACATTCCAGGGATTGCGAAAAAAGCCCAGACGATGGGCATACAGCTTGACGATGATTTCGAGTACGAACACACCCAGAATCACCCGGTCGGCGCCCAGCAGCAGGGTGCCGGCGAACGCCATCGCCGCCGGTGAGGTTTCCAGGCCGAGAATTGCGGCGTTGAGCAGGATCAGCCCGATGATGATGCGCTGCAGAGGCGGTGACTCGATCCATGTTCCGGCGCGCATGCGCATCGTCGTGCTTGCGACATTCATGTGACGTTCCTTCGTCAGTGCTGATTTGCCCGCCGCGTCGTCAGCTGCCCGCGGGTGTGCCGATGATGCGATTGACCTCGATAAAATAGCCGTCGGGATCCCAGAATGCGCTGAACAGCACGGGAATCACACCGCCATCGGGGGACGGATATTCGATCATGGTCGGTGGAGTGGCGACGGTGACGCCGGGCGTGGCCTCGATCCTGCTGAAACGCTCTTCCAGATCCGTGGCATTGATGACGATGATCACATCGCCCGGCATCGCGCGCCGGTTCCCCGGAGGCGGGATCGGCTCCGTCAGGTTCAGCCGCTGCATCAGCCCGATCACGCCGATAAAGGTGTCGTTGGCGCGCAGCAGTACCAGGCGCGAGGTCGGCGGTGTTGCTTGGCCCTGCTCATCGGTGCCCGCGCCGAGCAGCTCGTCGTAGATTACGGTCAGTCCAAGTGCGTCCCGGTAGACGGGCAGTGAGCGTTCGATATCCCGCACCAGCAGTGTCGTGCGCCGCACATCGACCGGGATGCGATCCTCCTCCGGCACGGGCGCGGCACCAAGTGGCAGTGCCATCGTCAGCGACAGCAGCAGGATCAGGAGGTAGGTACGGTGCTTGATCATCAGTGCGTCGTCCTCGGTAAGCCGCCCTGTGGCGCGCGCTGCTTGCGCATCACCTGCCGAAAGCCTGTGCGATGGCTTCGAAGCGCGCCTGTGGTGGCGCGGCAGCTTCGCGTACCGTCACGCATGGCGGCAGCCCGGCCTTGATCAGCGCCAGCACCTGGCTGCGCACGATCGAGCCGTGCCAGTCGATCAGCACGGTGGGGACCTCAAGGCCTGCAAAGCTTTCGTTATTCTCGGCGCGAAAAGCCAGCCGGTAGGCCTGGTCATACTCGCTGCCAGCGAGCTGATAGTGCAGCGCCATGGCCTGGATGACCTCCAGTGGTGGTGCCGGTCGCTGCAGCTGGTGCCCGGGTGCGTCGGAAAACCACGGGAAGGCCACGAACTGCCGGCACGCGATGTCCCAGATGCGCGCCAGGTGACTGCCGTCCGGGCGTGGTGAAAGATCCGGAAAATAGCGATCTTCCCAGGCGGCCACATCGGCATCGGTGAACAGGCCGCAGTTGTCGAGCACCATACGCGTGATACGGCCGGGGTCACTGCGCGCCATGACCAGCGCGATCTGGGCGCCAGTGGCACCGCCATAGAGGGCAAAGTGCCTGACGCCGAGGTTGTCGGCGGCGGCGAACAGGGCCTGTGCATAGTCCTCCAGGGATTCGGCCGGCCGCGGCAGCGGATCGGACATGCCGTAGCCGGGCGTATCCAGCGCAAGCGTGCGCCAGTTCGGTGCCAGCGCCCTCTGGTGCTCGACCAGGAAGGCCGAGGACAGGGGGCTTGGATGCAGCATCAGCAACGGCGCACCGTGGCCGAGCATTCGTACATGCACCTGGCCATAAGGGGTCGTCGCATACAGACGCTGCGGTTGCCTGGGCATCTGCTGATTTACTCGGTGTCGATGTCGAGGGCGCTGAGCACGCGCGCTTCGGGGTAGCCGTCAGCGATCCAGCCCAGATTGTGCTGGAAGTCACGGATTGCGCCCCGCGTTGCCGGCCCCATGATGCCGTCAGGTGTGCCGCTGTCGAAGCCGCGCGCGTTGAGTCGCGTCTGCAGCGCCATGACCTGGGCACGGCTCAGTCTGGGTGCGTCCGCGGGCGGTGGGTTGCGCAGTGCCGGCGCACCGGCGATGCGATCGGCCAGCAGACCCACGGTCAGGGCAAAAAATTCCGAGCGGTTCCAGCGCATGATCACGTGGAAGTTGTCGTAGACGAGAAATTTCGGTCCGCGGTGCCCGGCAGGCACGAGCAGGGCGGCTTGAATGTCTGCAGTCGGCAACGCACGCTCATTGGCGTCGCGCACGCCGAGGCGCTGCCACTCGGCAAGGGGTCGCCGGGTGGCGCGCCCGGCCACGGTGTAGTCGAAGTCCGGTGGCAGGGTTACCTCGCGTCCCCAGCGCTGGCCCGGCTCCCAGCCAATGCCGCGGAGAAAGTTCGCAGCCGAAGTCAGGGCATCGGGCACGCTGTTCCACAGGTCGATACGCCCGTTGCCATCGCCGTCCACGGCATAACGCAGGTACACCGAGGGCATGAACTGGGTGTGGCCCATCGCGCCGGCCCAGGAGCCGATCATGTCCGCGGGCTCGACGTCGCCGCGCTCGACCAGGCGCAGGGCATCGAGCAGTTCGCGGGAAAAGTACTCGCCGCGCCTGGCGTCGCAGGCCAGCGTGGCCAGCGCATCGATGGTCGGGATATTGCCGAACACCCGCCCGAAGTTTGTTTCCACCGCCCAGAACGCGAGCAGGTAATGACCGGGCACGCCGTGTTCGCGCGATATCCGTGCCAGCAGGGCTGCATGCTCTTCGGCCAGCGCCTGGCCGCGTTCCACCTGCCCCGGCGTGATGCGCAGTCCCAGGTAGCGCGCAAAGGTATCGGTGAACTCCGGCTGCCGGCGGTCCGCATCGATGACACGCGGCGTGTAGCTTGCGGTGTCCAGCGTTCGCGCCAGCGTGGCCGCACTGATGCCCTGGGCGCGGGCACGCTCGCTCAATTTGGCAAGGCAGCCGGGGAAGGCGGCCTGCGCTCGCGCATGGGCCTCGACCGGGTCGATCTCCTCGGCGTTGACGGTTGTGCCTGCCAGCATCAGCAGGCCGGTGCACAGCGCCGCGGCGTAAAAACGGGCAGATACAGACATCGGCTACTCGGGCCGATCGCCGGAGTAGCGTTCCACCTCGGCGCCGCTGATCTCGCCGATGACGGCACTTTCGTGCACGAACAGCCGGGCCGGACTCTCGATCGTGATGGGCCCTTCGATGACACTGTCGCGGCCGATGATCACGCGCAACTCCTTGTCGACACGGTCGCCCTCATCGCGCTTGCGCAGATGGATGCCACCGGCCACACGAGTGGCGTCAAGCACATGCACGTTACCGTTGGTCGTGGCCACCGTACCTGTGATATCCGAGCTCAGCAGCCGGATGGTCCCGTTGGTCGTCGCGATGCCGCCATCGATGCGGGTGCCCGGGCCGGTCGTGATGCGTCCGTTCACGGTCCTGATGTCGCCGGATACGACCACGCTTTCGTCGAGCTCTATGCCGCCATTGACTGTGGCGCCGCCGCCGAACTGCGCGCCCCGGGCGGCGCGGATGCTGCCGTTCACGGTTTCTGCGCGCCCGCTGCGCGCGCCTTCACCGAGGCGCACACCGCCGTTGACGGTCCGCAGGCTGCCGCTGACTGTGGCGCCTTCGCCGATCTCGATGCTGCCGTTGACGGTTGCGAGCGCGCCTTCATGCTGCTCGCCGGCAGCCACGCTGATGCTGTCGTTGATCGACCCCGAACATGCTGTCAGGCCCAGCGCCAGCGCCAGGAACAAACCGATTGTTCGATGACCTGCGTCCATCATCGCCATCTCCACACAAGTAAGGATTCCAGTGCGCCAGTCTAACCGGCAATGACATCGCTGTCCGCAGCTCAACCTGTCTGGACAGCAGTCGTACCGGCGACCCTTACACCGCCGGCGCGTCGCGGGTCGGCAGCGGCGACAAGAACGTCGTTGGCGTCGAGTCGCGTCGCCCCGACACCGCCGAAATACATCGACAGCGCATCAAATGCGCGCACTGGCAGCTCCAAAGAGGCGCAGTCGAGTCCCGGCTCCGCGGCCACCACCCACTTCCCGTCACGAAACTCCAGGTGCAGTCGCGGATGGGCGATGGCTTGCTGCAGTTCGATTCCGGCACCGAGGTGCTGTATGAGTACCTGCATGATGGCTGTGGTGATGCGATCCGCGCCCGGCGAGCCGATGGCCAGCGCACTGCGGTGACGACCACTTCGCGCCGCCGTGGGCGCCATATTCGAAGGTAGCGGTGTGCCCGGCGACGCCATGGCCAGCGCGCCTGCATGCAGCTCCAGCTCGCCGAGACAGTTGTTGAGCCACAGGCCGGTGCCCGGCGCGATCAACCCCGACCCGTAGCCGGCTGACAGCGTGATCGCGCAGCACAGTCCTGCTGTGTCCGTGGCCGAGACATGAACGGTGGAGGGTGAATTCAGGCCCGCGCCTCGCTGTGTCTGGGCCAGTGCAAGCAGCGTGGCAGCCTCGGCGGTTACATCGCTACCGCCATCGAGTCGCCGCCGCCGGAAATCCAGGGCCAGTTGCTGCGCACCGACCAGGCGTGCCAGCGCCTCAGGTGTACGTCCCGCAGGCAGCGGCCAGCCGGCGGCCAGCAGCATGGCGCCCAGCGTCACACCGCCGATCGCCGGTGGCGGGTTGGTGGCGATCTGCCAGTCGCCCAGGGACACGGTCAGCGCCGGACGCACCAGCGCCTCGCACCCCGCCATGTCCTCGCGCGTAAGCCTGCCCTCGTGTGCCTGGACATGCGCCACGATGGCCGCGCCAAGCTCGCCACGGTAGAACTCCCCGGCACCCAGGCGCGCGATGCGCTCGAGGCTCTCGGCAAGCCCCGGCACGATGATGGGTGTGCCGGCATCGTGCAGCCTGCCGTCGGGCTGGTGCAACGCGCCATGTCCTTCTGCGCTGCGCGCGAAGATCGCGGTGCCCGAGTAGCCCAGATAGTGGCGACAGGCCTCCGGTAGAGCGAAGCCGCGCCGGACAATATCGATGACCGGCTCGAACAGCACCGGCCAGGGCAGGGCACCGTAGCGTCGCGAGGCGCCATCCAGCGCAGCCACGGTGGCCGGCACGCCGACCGTACCACCGCCGACCAGTGTGGAGATGCCGCCGCCGTATCCCATCTCGACGGCTTCGATGCCCTGGGCGGGATCGCCGTCAGGCAGACCCGCGCCGGGCATGCGCACCTGGCCATCGAAGGTCTCCGGCGTCCGCTCTGGCGCCCAGACCGTGACATAGGCACCGCCGGCCAAGGCGCAGACGCCCGGCTCGGTATTCGCCGAGACCAGCGCCGCGGCGATGGCCGCATCGACCGCATTGCCGCCGAGTCGCGCAATCTCGCCGCCAGCATCCGCAGCCAGCTGGGAGCTCGCCGCAATGGCGACCCTCATGCGCCAGTCAGGGCCGCATGGTGAAACTCGAGGTGCTCGCCGATGAACGTGCAGACGAAATAGTAGCCGTGCTCGTAGCCCTGCTGGCGTCGCAGCTCCAGCGGCTGGCCGGAACTCGCGCAGGCCTCTTCAAGAACTTCGGGCATCAGCTGCTCGGCGAGCCAGGGGTCGGCCGTGCCCTGGTCGATCAGCAGCGTCTGTGCGCTGGGCTGGTTCGCAGCCAGCCAGCTGGCGTCGTACTGCTGCCATGTCGTCGGGTCGTCGCCGAGATAGGCGCTCAGCGCCTTGCGGCCCCATGGGCTGCGCATCGGCGCGCAGATTGGCGCAAAGGCTGATATCGAGCGATAGCGATCGGGGTGTTTCAGACCGATGGTCAGCGCGCCGTGGCCTCCCATCGAATGTCCGCTGATGGCACGCAGCCCGGCCTGCACCGGCAGGTTCGACTCGACCAGTGCGGGCAATTCCTCGACGACATAGCCGTACATGTCGTAGTGGCCGGCCCACGGCGCCTGGGTGGCGGTGACATAAAAGCCGGCACCGCTGCCGAAGTCCCAGGCATCATCCTCTCCCGGCAGTGCCAGCCCGCGCGGCGAAGTGTCGGGCATGATCAGCGCCATGCCCAGGGCTGCCGCGTAACGCTGTGCGCCAGCCTTGGTGCTGAAGTTGTCCTCGGTGCAGGTCAGCCCCGATAGCCAATAGAGGGTCGGGACTGGCGTGTGCTCGGCCGCCGGGGGCAGATACACCGCGAAGCGCATATCGCAGCCGCAGCGCTCGGAGCGATGCCGGTAGCTGCGCTGCCAGCCGCCAAAGCAACGCGCCTCACTGATCAGTTCCAGGGCCTGCGACATGCCGTTCTCCATGGTGACCAAGTGCGCACCGTGCGCCCGCAGATGTTAGCAGTCCGTCGCGGCGCGTGGCTCAGCACAAGCGATGCATGCGTGCCGATCTGAACGAATCGCGTGCCGATGACGCTACAATCCGCTCAGCGGGCCTGGCCGCGACTAGCTGGAGTGGACATCTTGAGCCTCGAGGACCTGCGCGAGCGCCTGTCGGCCGTGGATCGTCAGATTATTGAACTGGCCGCCGAACGTCAGTCGATCGTCGCCGAGATAGGTCGCGATAAACTCAGGAGCGGTCGCGCGACCCGGGATTTCCAGCGCGAGAAGCAGGTGCTCGACAATGCCCGCGCCGTGGCCGCGGCCAGTGGACTGCCGCCGGAGCTGGCCGAGGAAATCCTCCAGGCGCTGATCCGCTCCTCGCTGACCAGCCAGGAGCAGGCCCGGGTAGCGGCCTCAGGCCGCGGTGGCGGTCAGCGCGCGCTGGTCATCGGCGGTGCCGGCAAGATGGGACGCTGGTTCGCGGATTTTCTCGAGTCCCAGGGATTCGCCGTGGATATCGCCGACCCGGCCGGTCCCGTGGAGGGTTACGGATTCGTTGCGGACTGGCGTGATCCGGTGCCGGATCACGCGCTGATCATTGTCTCGGCACCGCTGGCGGTCAGTGGCAGGATTCTCGAAGCACTTGCCGAGCTTCGGCCTGCGGGGACGGTGTTCGACATCGGCTCGCTGAAGTCGCCACTGCGCCAGGGTCTGCAGAAGCTCGCCGAAGCCGGCTGCGCTGTCACCTCGGTGCATCCGATGTTCGGCCCCGATACGCGCCTGCTGTCCGGCCGTCATGTCATTTTCATGGATGTCGGCTCGCCCGAGGCTACAGCACGTGTGCGTGAACTGTTCGACTCGACGATGGCCGAGCAGATCGACATGGACCTCGAGGACCATGACCGTCTCGTCGCCTACGTGCTTGGGCTGTCGCATGCGCTGAATATCGCCTTTTTCACCGCGCTGGCTGAAAGTGGCGAAGCGGCGCCGAAGCTGGCCAAGCTCTCCAGCACGACCTTCGATGCACAGCTGGCCGTGGCCTCGCGGGTGGCCCAGGAGAATCCGCACCTGTACTTCGAGATCCAGGCGCTGAATGATTACAACGATGCTGCACTTGCGGCGCTGTCGAGCGCCGTTGAGCGCGTGGTCGACCTGGTTCGCAGCGGCGATGAGGCGGGCTTCGTCTCGCTGATGCAGGGTGGCATGCGCTATCTTGCCACCCGGGGGTGAGTATATGGACGGTGATGAGCGCGACCACAGCGACGTGGAGCTGGTTGAGCTGCGCGCCAAACTCGCAGAGATCACCCGGCAGGCCGAGGCGCGCAATATCGCCCTGCAGCGTTCACGCACGCGCGAACTGGCGCTGCTCAAGGCCGAGAATCTGCCCGAGCTGCTCAACCACCTGGTCGGTTATCTGCGCGACAGTTACGGCCTGCAGGCCGTCTCGCTGCTGCTCAGCGATCCGCAGCACGAGATCAGGCATCTGCTGCTGGATGCCGGACGTATGCCGGCGGACTTTCCGAATGTGCTGTTCGTCGACAGTCTGTTTGGTGTAGCACCACAGCTGGGTGCGCTGCGCACGCCATGGCTGGGGCCCTACCGTGCGGCTGATCACCAGTTGCTGTTCCAGACGGGTAGCGGCCTGGAGAGCATTGCCGTGCTGCCGCTGATGCGCCAGAGCCGGCTGATCGGCTGCCTGACGTTCGGCAGTGCCGATCCGGAATATTTCACCCGTCACGAGGATGCCGAGTTTCTTGCGCATCTGGCGGTGATTGCGTCTTACTGCCTGGAGAACACCATCAACCGCGGCCGCCTGCTGCGCAGCGGTCTGACCGATGTGCTCACCGGTTGGCACAATCGACGTTACCTGCAGACGCGCATGCGTGAGGAACTGGCCCGTGCCCGTCGCGATCGCACGACGCTGACCTGCCTGATGCTGGATGTTGACCACTTCAAGACCATCAACGACAGCTTCGGTCATCTGGTGGGCGACCAGGTGCTGCGCGAAATCGCCCAGCGGGTCGAGGCGCAGGTTCGGGCCAGCGATGTGACGGCACGCTACGGCGGTGAGGAGTTCGCCATCCTGCTGCCTCAGACATCGAGCGTGCAGGGCGTCCTGCTGGCTGAGCGGATTCGTGCCGCCGTCGCTGACGAACCCTTCGACGCCGCCGGTGAAGCCACCTCCATCACCGTGTCCATCGGCGTCGCCGAGCTCAGTCCGGCGCGGCAGGAGGGCGATTTCAAGTCACTGGGCGAGGCCCTGCTGGCGCACGCAGACACTGCCCTGTATGCCGCCAAGGCCGCCGGCCGAAACCGCGTCACTGCGGCCTAGGGGCCAGACGCCGCCCCGCCCAGGCGGCCACAGGAAGGCATCCCGGTGCTGCGGACGGTACTTATTGAACTTGTGATTACGACCGTGAATGATAATAATTATCGTTTCGACATCGTTCACGGAGTGTGTCCATGTTTCCGATGGTGCGCGCGCGCATGGTTCGGGCTGCAGCCATGGCCCTGCTGGCGGCTTCTCTGGTCGCAGGGCTACAGGCCTGCAGTGGCGGTGCGGACTCCGATGAGGCGCGCCTGGTGGTCTATTCGTCGCGTGCCGAACACCTGATCAAGCCGCTGTTCGATGCCTATACCGAGCGCAGCGGTGTACGTATCGACTTCATCACCGGTGAGGAGCAGCCGCTGATCCAGCGCCTGCTGGCCGAAGGCGAATCGACCACGGCCGACCTGCTGATCACCGTGGATGCCGGCAACCTGTGGAACGCGTCCAGCGAGGGCGTGCTGCGCCCGGTAAGTTCGGCGGCGCTGGAATCGTCTATTCCGGCCCACCTGCGCGATCCGCAGGGCCGCTGGTTCGGCCTGTCGGTGCGAGCCCGCACGCTGGTCTATGCGCCTGCGCGCACCGGGCCTGAGGAACTCTCCACCTATGAGGCGCTGGCCGAACCGCAGTGGCAGGGGCGTCTGTGCCTGCGCACCTCACGCAAGGTCTACAACCAGTCGCTGGTGGCCATGCTGATTGCCGAACATGGCGAGGCGCGCACCGAGGAGATCGTGCGCGGCTGGGTGGATAATCTCGCGGTCGACGTGTTTCCCAACGATACCCAGGTGATCGAAGCGGTGGCTGCCGGCCAGTGTGATGTCGGCATCGTGAATACCTACTATTTCGGCCGACTCAAGGCGCAACGCCCCGGGATTGCCGCGGCGCTGTTCTGGCCCAACCAGCAGAGCACCGGGGTGCATGTCAATGTGTCGGGCGCGGGGGTGACGCGGCACTCGCCCAGGCCGGAAGCCGCCGTGGCTTTCCTGGAGTGGCTCGCGCAGCCCGAGGCGCAGGCCATGTTCGCCGGGCTGAACTACGAGTATCCCGCCGCCACCGGTGTAGCACTCGATCCGCTTGTGGCCGACTGGGGCGAATTTCGCCAGAACCTGATCAATGTCTCGCAGGCCGGCGAGCTTCAGGCTGACGCCGTGCGCTTGATGACCCGCGCCGGCTATCGTTGAGGCGCGACATCGCGCGGCCGTGAGCGAGCTCGCCGAACGCCTGCCTGCTCTGCCGCACGGCCGCTTCCGGCGGCGGCGCGGCAGCCGTGGGTGGCTGCTGATTGCCGGCCTGCTCGCGGCCATCACGCTGCTGCCGGTGATCGTCGTCATCGCCTCGTTTTCACAGATCGACGCCGAGCTGTGGCAGCACATGTCGCGGCACGTGCTTCCGCGCGTCTCCATGAACACCTTGTGGATGGTGCTTGGCACGGCAGTCGGCAGCCTTGTGCTGGGTACCGCGCTCGGCTGGCTTACGGCGGTCTGTGACTTCCCGGGGAGGCGTTTTTTCGGCTGGGCGCTTTTGCTGCCCATGGCGATGCCCGGCTACGTGATGGCCACGGCCATGCTGGGCCTGAGTGATTTCAACGGACCGCTCCACCAGTTATTGCAGGCCCTGTTCGGCAGCGACGTGGCCGCGCCGCGATTTCGTCATCTCGGCGGCTTGCTGCTGGTGCTCACGCTGACGCTCTACCCTTACGTCTACCTGCTGTCACGCAATGCCTTCATGAGTCAGGGCGCGCGCAGCCTCGAGGTCGGGCAGAGCCTGGGCCTGGACCGCATGCGCAGCTTCCTGCGTATCAGTCTGCCGCTGGCGAGACCGTGGCTTGCTGCGGGTACCCTGCTGGTAATGATGGAGGCGTTGGCCGATTTCGGCACGGTCGCGGTGTTCAACTACGATACCTTCACGCTGGCGATCTACCACGCCTGGTATGGCATGTTTTCGATACAGAGCGCGCTGCAGCTCTCGGGTGTGCTGATTCTTGCCGTGCTGATCATCATCACCATCGAGCAGCGCCTGCGGGGTCGCAGCAGCTACACCGCGCAGTTCGCAGGCGTGCGCGACGAGGCGCTGCTGCGACTGGGCACCGCCCAGCGATGGGGCGCCTTCGCCTTTGCGGCAACGGTGTTTCTGGCAGCCTTCGTCGTGCCTGCGGCGCAGTTACTGGTTTGGGCCGTGCCGAACCTTGCTCGTGATTTCGATGCACGCTACATGGGCTTTGCGTTCAACAGCCTGGTGCTGGCGATGATGGGCGCCGCGCTCGTGACCGCACTTGGGCTGCTGCTGGCCTACGCCGTGCGACTTGCCGGTCATCCGCTGGCGCGGCTGCTGGCGCGGGTCGCTACGCTGGGTTACGCACTGCCCGGCACAGTGCTGGCGGTCGGTGTATTCGTGCCGGTGGCCTGGTTCAGTGACAGCGCCTCATCCGTGCTTGCATGGCTGTTCGGCGACGGTGCGCCGCGGCTGGTTCTGCAGGGCACTTTGTTCGCAATGCTGTTGGCCTACTGCATCCGCTTCCTGGCTGTGGCCCACGGCCCGGTAGGCAGCCAGCTCGAGCGCGTCACGCGCAGCGTCGATGAGGCTTCGCGCGGGCTTGGCGTCTCGGGCATGCGACTGCTGCGCCGGGTACACTTGCCGATCCTGCGTCGCGGGTTGATCACTGCAGCGGTATTCGCGTTTGTGGACATCATGAAGGAACTCCCGATCACGCTGATGACCCGGCCTTTCGGCTGGGACACGCTGGCCACACGCGTCTACCAGATGACCACCGAAGGCGAGTGGGAACGCGCCGCGCTGCCGGCACTGGCCATCGTCGTCGTCGGTCTGGTGCCGGTGGCCGTGCTGCTGCACCAGTCGGATCGTCGCCGTGCTTGAAGTCTCGGACGTCAGTCATGCCTATGAGCCCGGCGCGTGGGCCGTGCGTGAGGTCTCGTTGCGGCTGGAGGCCGGCCGTATCGGCTGTCTGCTCGGACCCAGCGGCTGCGGCAAGACCACGCTGCTGCGCTGTATTGCGGGCTTCGAGACGGTCGCGGCGGGGGGTGTGCGTCTGCACGGTGAAGTGCTTGCTGAGCCTGGCCGCCACATGCCGCCCGAGAAGCGTCGCATTGGCATGGTGTTCCAGGACTACGCGCTGCTGCCCCACCTCAGCGTGACAGGCAATATCGAGTTTGGACTGCATGCATTGCCGCGGGCCGAACGCAGGCGGCGCGTCGAGGAGATGCTCGAACTGGTCGGACTGGCTGAACACGCCGGGGCTTATCCGCAGGAGCTTTCCGGCGGTCAGCAGCAGCGTGTCGCGCTGGCCCGCTCGCTGGCGCCGCGGCCACGCCTGCTGCTGATGGACGAGCCCTTCGCGCACCTGGACCCGGCGCTGCGGGAGCGCTTGCTGGTGGAGGTGAAACAGATTCTGCGCCAGCTGGGCACGACGGTGCTGATGGTCAGTCATGACCCGCTCGAGGCGTTTGCGCTGGCCGATCGACTTGGTGTCATGCGCGAGGGTCGACTGGAACAGTGGGACGACAGTTACGTGCTCTACCATCAGCCGGTGAACCGTTTCGTCGCCGGTTTCGTGGGCAGGGGCGCCTGGCTCAAGGGAATCGTCCGCGGCGATGGCGGTATCGATACCGAGCTGGGGGTGGCGCGCGGCCACAGCGCTGAGAGTCTGCGTCCCGGCGCGCAGGTCGACCTGCTGCTGCGTCCCGATGATGTGCTGCATGACGACGCCTGCGTCACGACGGCGCGCGTGGTAGAGCGCAGTTTCAAGGGTTCGGAGTTTCTCTACGCGCTGGCGTTGGATTCAGGCGCGCGCGTGCTGGCCTCCGTGCCCAGTCACCATAATCACGCACCGGGCGAGCGCATTGGCATCCGACTGGCGACCGAACACCTGGTCGCCTTCGCGGCACAGGTGTGAAATACTGGTCGCAATTTAGAGACATCCTGGCAGGCGATGATGGATTTCATCGACGCAGAAGGATTTCGTGCCAACGTCGGCATCATCCTGAGCAACGATACGGGACTGGTCATGCTGGCGGGACGCGCCGGCAAACGTGGCTGGCAGTTCCCGCAGGGTGGCGTGCATCCGGGCGAAACGCCACAGCAGGCCATGTTTCGCGAACTCTACGAGGAAGTGGGGCTGCGCGAAGCCGATGTGGCGATGGTCGGGCGGACGCGCGACTGGCTGTATTATCGCCTGCCGCCACGCTACATCCGGCGTAACGCTACGCCGCGATGCATCGGCCAGAAGCAGATCTGGTTTCTGCTGCGCCTGGTCGCCGGCGAAAACGCGGTGCGCCTGGATGCCAGCGATCGCCCCGAATTCGACCGCTGGCGCTGGGTCGACTACTGGCGCCCGGTCAAGGAAGTCATCTACTTCAAGCGCCCGGTCTACGTGCAGGCGCTGGCAGAACTGGCTCCGGCGCTGTTTCCCGACGGCCCGCCGGCGCAGCCCGGATGGTGGCCGAAACACTGGCGTGCCGATGACCGCGGGTCGCGGGAAGAGGCTTCCGCGCAGGACGACGGCAAGCGCCTCAGAATGGCCTGAGCACGGCCAGCAGCATGATGCCGACCAGCGCTACGGTCGGCAGCTCGTTGAAGCCCCTGAACCACGCCGGACTGTGACTGTCCACGCCTTGGGCCAGTTGCCGGTGCAAGCGCCAGCACCAGGCGTGATAGCCGATCAGCAGCACCACCAGCGCCAGTTTCGCCTGCAGCCAACCCTGTGACATCAGCGTGGGCTGACCTATGATGAGCCACAGGCCGAACACGGTGGTGAGCGCACCGCCGAGCGTCATCAGCACGAACAGGCGGCGCTCCATGATCGCGAAGCGGGCCAGCGAAATTTCATCATTGCTGGCGGCGTGATAAACGAACAGCCTGGGCAGGTAAAACAGCCCGGCAAACCAGGTCACCATGAAGATGAGATGCAGAGCCTTGACCAGCAGCACGATTGCCTCCGCAAGTTTTCGCGGCCTGAAGCTTAGCAGAGCACAGACGCCGTGAGCGGGCCGTTGGTCGTCAGGCGCCAGCCGCCTCGGCACCGCCGGGCCCAGCTGCTTGTGCTGGGTCTTGCCGCACTGCTGGCGGCAGGCTGGGGGATGTACGAACTCGGCGCCCGGCAGGCCGGATACGACCGCGCGGCCGTCAGCCAGGAGCGGCGTGCGCAAAACCGCGAACTTGCCGAGCTTCGTCGCCAGAATCAGTCGCTGCGCGAGCGCATCACGCTGCTGGAAACCTCTGCCGACATCGACCGCCAGGCGTATCGCCAGGTCGATGCCTCGCTGGCCGAATTGCAGGCGGCGGTGCAGGCCCGGGAGGAGGAGCTGCAGTTCTACCGCACGATCGTCTCGCCGGAAGACCGTGTGCCGGGCCTGCGCCTGGAGCGTGCCCAGCTGCGACGGGTGACAAGTGAGCGCTTTGCGGTGCAGCTTGTCGTTGTCCAGGCCCTGCGGCAGGTCAGTCGGCTCGAAGGCAGCCTGACCATGAGTCTCAGCGGCCGGGACGCGTCAGGTGAGCGCACGCTCGATCTCTCGGAGTGGCTGTACGATGAGACCGGGTCGGTCGATTTCAGCTTCTCGTTTCGTTATTTTCAGGAACTGGAGTGGGAGTTTCGTCTGCCCGAAGGCTTTGCGCCCTTGCAGCTTAGGGTCGAATTGACGCCCAGCGGACGCGACGCCGTGCCGCTGACTCACAGCGTGGACTGGCCCGAGGAGACTACAGGCTGATGTGGGGAAACAAGAGCAAGCGTGGCGCGAACGTGGATATCCAGACGCTGGTGGGGCCGGGCACGCAGGTGACCGGCGATATCGAGTTTGCCGGCGGCTGCCATGTCGACGGCGAAGTGGTTGGCAACATACGGGCCACGGGGGCCACGCCAGCGACCTTGAGTATCAGCGAGGCGGGTCGTGTCGAGGGTTGCGTGAGTGCCGCGTTCATCGTCCTCAACGGGACCGTCCAGGGGGATGTCCGCGCCGCCGAGCGCGTCGAGCTTGGCGCCACGGCCAAGGTCGTGGGCAATGTCCACTACCGGCTCATCGAAATGGCCATCGGCGCGGAGATCAATGGCAAGCTGGTCCACGAAAGTGACCAGCCCGCGCTGCTGGAGCATGATGCCTCTGCGACACGTTCGTCGCGTCCCGACACAGTCGGTACAATCGCCGGGGTCGCGAAAGACGCCTGAGGCGGGCGTGTCTGGCCAGGCAGCAGCGACCGCACAGCGGCGCAAGGCTCAAGGGTGGTCCGATGCGGTATACTGAAAGCCGTTTCGAGGCATACCGATATTTATACAGAGCGGTTGGATCATGAGTGTACAGACCTACAGTCCAGATGATTTTCCGCCAGCCCTGATCTTCACAGACTCGGCTGCGCGCAAGGTGGGCGAGCTGATCCGCGAGGAAGACAACCCGGCGCTTAAGCTGCGGGTGTTCGTCTCAGGCGGCGGCTGCTCGGGCTTTCAGTACGGTTTCACCTTTGATGAAGAACTCCAGGACGGCGATACGGCCATCGAGAACAGCGGCGTGACGCTGCTCGTCGATCCGATGAGCGTGCAGTATCTGCAGGGCGCGGAGATCGACTACAAGGAAGATCTCGAAGGCGCGCAATTCGTCATCCGCAATCCAAACGCCTCCACCACCTGCGGCTGCGGTTCGTCCTTCTCGGTCTAGATCGCAGTCCCCCGGCCCGTGCAGCCCGACAGCGACAGCGCTCCCGATCCCCAGGGAGCGCCGGGCACACTTCAGCCCGATGATCGCCACGATGATGTTCTGGCCGCCGTGGACCTGGGCTCAAACAGCTTCCACATGCTGTTGGCGAGACTGCATCACGGTCAGCTCATCGTCATCGACCGGCTGCGCGAGATGGTGCGACTGGCCGCCGGGCTTGATGAACGCAACCGCCTGGATCCGGCGAATCGTGAAGCCGCACTGGAGTGCCTGCGCCGATTCGGTCAGCGGCTGCGCGAGGTGCGCGTTGATCGCGTGCGCGTGGTTGGCACCAACACGCTGCGTCAGGCGCGCAAGGCCGGTGCCTTCCTCGATGAATGTGGTGAGGCGCTGGGGCACCCCGTAGAGGTCATCCCGGGTCGCGAAGAGGCTCGCCTGGTCTATCTTGGTGTGGCCCACAGCATGCCGGCCGAAGCCGGCACCCGGCTCGTCGTGGATATCGGCGGCGGCAGCACCGAGCTGATTCTTGGCACCGGATTGGTTCCGTTCAGGCTGGAGAGCCTGCCGATGGGCTGCGTGGGCATGACCAAGGCCCATTTCGCCGACGGCAAGCTCACCCGCAAGCGCTTCGAGCGCGCGCGCACGGCAGCCAAGCTGGAACTTCGGCCGGTCCAGGCGTTTTTTGTCGATGCCGGCTGGTCGCGTGCAGTAGGTTCCTCGGGCACGATTCGCGCCGCGGCCAATATTGCCCAGCTGGCGGGATTCTGCGATACGGGCATCACGCCATCGGCCGCAGAGATGATTATCGAAACGATGATTGCGGCAGGACGCGCCGACCGCCTTGCCCTGCCAGGACTGTCCGCCGAACGCGCGCCGGTCTTTGCTGGCGGGATGGCGATCCTCGTCGAGGTCTTGAGCATGCTGGGTGTGACCCACATGGAGGCCTCGGACGGCGCGCTGCGTGAAGGCCTGCTCTACGACATGCTCGGACGGCTGCAGCATGAGGATGCGCGTGAACTCAGCGTGCGTGCCATGGCGTCGCGCTATCACGTCGACCCCGAGCAGGCGGCCCGCGTGGCTGCCACTGCTGATACGTTGTACCTGCAGGTGCGTGAAGGGTTCTCGCTGAACGATGATCGTGATCGCAAGCTGCTGGACTGGGCAGCGCGCCTGCACGAGGTCGGTCTCGACATCTCCTACACCAAGTACCATCGTCATGGCGCGTACCTGCTCGAGCATGCCGATATGCCGGGCTTCCCACGCGCCGAGCAGCGTCTGCTGGCGGCACTCGTGGGCGGTCATCGCCGCCGGATTGATGACGATGCCATTCTCAGGTTGCCTGAAAGCTGGCGCCGGGCGGCGCGGCGTCTGGTCATACTGCTGCGCCTGGCCGTGCTGCTGCATCGCAGTCGGGCCCAGGCGCCGCTGCCCGAGTACGAGCTTCGGGTCGCCGACAGTGAGCTGATGCTGCTGGTGCCGGCCGGCTGGCTCGAGG
>JAFIFN010000086.1 GCA_020832005.1 Gammaproteobacteria bacterium
GTCCGCGATACTGCTCATCATCGCGCTCGGCGAGGTAGACCCGCCCCATGCCGCCGCGACCGAGCTCACGCACGATACGATAGGGACCGAACCGCCGACCCGCCAGGGAGGCTTGCGTGGTTGGCGGTGTATCGCCGAGCAGGCGGCGCGCCGCAGCTGCCACTGCCAGGTCGATCCCGCCCTGGCCGTCATCGGCCGCGACCAGCTGCTCAAGCTCGGTGCGCAGCGCGGCGTCCGATCCGGCGGCGCGCGCAATCCACGCAGCCCTCACATCCGCAGGCTGGGCCAACGCCTCTTCGAACAGCGCCTCGAGACGTTGCCACCTGCCGGGATCGCTTGTCATGGGGGCTCGGCCCCGCCCTCACCCGCGGTAAGCTCGCGGGCGAGCCAGGCCTTGGCGAATCTCAGGTCACGCTTGACCGTAGCCGGCGAGATGTCGAGCAGCTGGCCTATCTCGTCGTAGGTAAGACCGCCGAAGACATGCAGTTCGATGATCTCGGCCTTGCGCGCATCGTTTTGAGTCAGGCGCTCAAGCGCAGCTTCGATATCCAGCAGGTTGAACTCGTCTGCGTCGGCTGGCAGCGCCTCCTCCACCAGGGTGACCCGGATCAGCTCGCCGCCGCGCTTTGAGCGGCGTTTGCCGCGAGCATGGTCAACGAGCAGTCGGCGCATCTGCCGGGCGGCCACGGCGTAGAAGTGGGCGCGGCCGTTCCAGTCGACATCGGCGTCGGCAATCTGCAGAAACGCTTCGTGGACGAGGTCGGTGGGCTGCCAAGTATGGCTGGGAGACTCGCTGGCAAGGTGGCGCGCAGCCAGGCGTCTCAGGGTGTCGTAGACAATGGGTACAAGTGCCGCGAAAGCAGCCTCGTCCCCGGCTCGCCAGCGTTCCAGCAGCAAGGTTACGGAATGATCCTGGACCATCGACACCTGTCTGCCCGACACTCGACCACAGCTGAGTATAGCAGCCGAGGGCGCGGTGGATGCGTCAGCGCGGAGCGTCCGTGGCCACGACCTCGGAGTCTTCGAAAACCTCCCAGTGACCGGAATCGCCCTCGGCCTCGCGGATCGAGTCGCCTGCTGAAACCACGAAACTGTGGTCACCCTCAAAGCGACGCATGCTGCCGCTAACGATGTACAACAGGACGTCCGATCGCGCGATACCCGGAATCGTCACGCTGCCGGCCTGCAGGGTGGCCTGACGAATTGCGACGTCGTTAAGGCTGAAGTTCCGCATGGAAAGTCGCGCAGCATTATCCGGCGCAGAAGCGATCGCCTCGGGATCACGGACGGATACCGGGTTGCCCTCGCCGTCGTACCACTGCGCGATGTCAGCCCACGCCACGGCATCGCCGTCGATGAACGCCGGTGAGTCCGCGGCCGGGTCGTTTTCGAACAGGAACTCCAGAATCACTGTGCTCCCGACAGGACTGTCATTGCGAAGCGTGCCTTCGGGCAGGATAGCTGCATTGCCCGCGGCGAGCAGGAAGTCATCATCCCCCACCGAAGCTGTGACCGAGCCTTCCAGCATGAATATGCGGCTGGGTTCGTCGATTTGCCTGAAGACCGGCCCCGACCCCTCGGACCAGGTCAGCACACGTATCCGACCAGACGGGTACTCGTGCGTCACGCTCGTGTACTCTGCCCCGCCTTGAGTGATCAGCTCTTCGCGCGCCGCCGCGCGGGGAATGTGCAGCTGCTCGGTGGCATGCTCGTGTACCGGCGTGGAGACCGGAGCCCGGTCGAGCACCTGCACGGTATCGCGCCACGCAGTCAGCGAGGTGAGTCCGTGCCGCGACGCGCCGCCTGCGATCACGAACCGTCCATCGACGACCGCGCCATCGGCACCGTGGACGGCGAGTGGTGGTGACGGCGCCTGTTGCCATTCCCAGCGTGAAGCGCGTGTGTCGAGCACCCAGTGCTGATCAACGATACCGCCGCCGAACAGCGTGGGCACTTCCCCGCCGTAAACGTATATGCGGCCGTCGATCACGGCCTCGGCCGCACCACTCGTCGCGTTTGGCAGGGCCGGGCCCTCGCTCCATGTCTCCATGCCCGGCTCGAAGATGTCGACACGCGCGGTGTTGCCGGGCGAACGCCCGCCAATCGCCCAGATCCGGTCTTCGACGACCACCAGCGACAGGTGGTCGCGCGGCGCCGGCAGCGACGATGCCACCGCCCAGCCTTCATGGTCGGGCCGGTAGATGAAGCTGGCCACCGGCGCATCTGGGTCCGCCGACTCGCCACGTCCGCCGATGACGTAGAGCCGGCCGCCATGTTCGACCATCCGGTGTCCCCAGCGCGGTTCGGGCAGCCCAGGCATCGACTCCCATTCGTCGCCCGGCGTCCAGCGCCACACGTCCGTGCTGCCCTGCCACGGTGAGTCCACGAGCGATTCGGCACCGCCGGCAATGACGACCGCGCCGTCGAGCACGGCAGCCGCGGCATGATGGCGGGGTGCGGGAAGCGACGGTCCGCGCTGCCAGCGGCCGGCAGCCGGATCGAGCACGAACACGTCATCAGCCACCCGCCCGACCCCGGTGATGCCCGACAGCACCACCAGCCGGTCCCGGCCATCTTCGTGCGGCAGACCGACGCTCGCCAGTTCGCCGAATGCCTGTGGCAAGGCCGGTCCGAGCGACCAGCCGGGCTGGGGCTGCGCGTCAGGCGCGGTGAAACGAAGCCAGCCGAAGGCCGCCGCAACGCCAAGCGACAGTACGACAACGAGGTACACGAAAACCCGCCAGGCATGCAGCATCGCAGCGTCCACGAATCGTCAGGTTGTTGCAGAGTACCGACGGACACCCCGCTCGACCAGCGTCACGAGGCCGCCTTACGGGCCTTTAGAGTCACGATCTGGCCGAGCATCTGAAGGCGGCGTAAGGCCCCAAAACGATATCTTTTTAGATATCGAAAGACATTTGTGATATATAAATAAACATTACGATTCGATCGCCCACTGCGGATCGATGCATTAATCTATATCGATAGGGTGAAATGATACAGTCTAGGATATCGATGTGACCTACGAAGCACAGCGCATAGCGGAACGCCTGCGAGCTGCCCGCCAGGCCAAAGGCCTTAGCCAACGGGAGCTCAGTTCGCTCGCCGGCATGCCCCAGGCGCAGATTTCCCGCATCGAGGCCGGGGCCGTTGACTTGCGCCTTTCCAGCCTCGTCGCGCTGGCGCACGCCCTTGATCTGGGGCTCGAGCTTGTCCCGCGCAAGGTCGTGCCCGCTGTGCGCGCGCTGAGCAGACAGGCGATGGACAGACACCAGAACAGGCTCGCCGCCAGTCAGCAAGAAACGCAGCGCATCGACGAAGCCGCATCGCGCCCAGCCTACTCATTGGATGAAGATGATGACGACGGCTGACATCTTCGTGCTGGAGGTCAAGCTTCACGGCGAACCAATCGGCACGCTCACACATCTTGGCGGGGAACGCTCGATCTTTGCCTTCAGCGACGCCTATATCGACAACCCCGATCGACCGACGCTCGGACTGCAGTTCAAGGATCACTACGGAGAACTCATCACCGACTTCCACCCGATCAAACTGAAGCTCATGCCGTTCTTTTCAAACCTGCTGCCCGAAGGTCACCTTCGCCGCTATCTCGCCGATAGCGCCGGCATCCACGATCGCCGTGAATTCTTTCTCATCCGGGCCTTGGGGCGCGACCTGCCAGGTGCCGTGACTGTTGAACCATCCGATCGCAAGGCCTGGCCAACAACCGCAGGCCTCGACGATCAGTGCGAGACTGAGACGGAGACGTCTCACGAGAATGCCCTGAGGTTCTCACTTGCGGGGGTGCAGCTGAAGTTTTCTGCTGTTGCCGACACAGCAGGCGGGCTGACGATTCCGGTCAGCGGCGTCGGGGGCAGATGGATCGTGAAGCTTCCCTCGCAGCAATATCGCGGTGTTCCCGAAAACGAATTCTCAATGATGAGCCTTGCCCGAATGGTCGGGATCGATGTTCCCGCGATCGACCTGGTCGATGTCCGGTCGATCGGCAATCTGCCGCCCGGCATTGAAAGCGTGGGCGATCAGGCCTTCATCATTGAGCGATTCGATCGCCGCGAGGACGGATCACCCGTCCACACCGAAGATTTTGCACAGGTGTATGGCGTCTATCCCGAAGACAAGTACAAGAAGGCCCGCCTGCGCAACGTCGCCTCGGTCATCGCCACCGAGTCAGGCCATCCGGATGTGGCCGAGTTCATACGTCGCCTGACCTTCAACACGCTCATCGGCAACGGCGACATGCACCTGAAAAACTGGTCGCTCATCTATCCTGATCAGCGGCGCGCCAGGTTGTCACCGGCTTATGATTTCGTATCGACCATCCCCTACATCGCGAACGATCAATCGGCTTTGAGATTCAGCCGCACGCGGCGATTCGATGAGTTCAGCGAAGACGAGCTGGCCCACCTGGCCGCCAAGGCCGCCTTGCCCAGAAAGCTTGTGATGGACACCGCGCGAGAGACCGTGAGCCTGTTCATGGAGCGATGGGCGTCGGAGAAAACACACCTCCCGATGGCTTCGGAGGTCGTGGAATCAATAGACCGGCATCTTGGAACGCTGCCGATCGTAACTCTCTTGAGCTAATCGACACATAACCGGCAGGCCAATCGTCTGCCCTACCAGATCGAGCGTACGGTAGAAGCGGACAAGCTTGTGGTCGGCCTTGGCGAGCTGGAAGGCTTTCTTGCGCGAGCCGACCTCGGCGGCGATGCGGTTCAGCTCGTCATCGAAGACGTCGCAGAGTCGCTTCGTGAAGATGAGGGGGAGGATGTAGTCCTTGTATTTGGGCGCGTCCTTGGCGCCGCGGATGGAGCAGGCGGCGTCCCAGATCCAGGTTTCGAGGGATTTGTTTTTTTCCTTTGCCATTGTTGTTGGATTACCCCGCTTCCCAGAGACGCCGAATGGGTACGGCGAAGAGCGAGTCCCCGAAACTCGCGCTGATTTCACCGTCGTACAATACCACTCCAGCCGCAAACCGGCTTCCGGCAGCCGCGGCCGGTTTCGGCAGACCGCGGAAGTCGGAGCTGCTGACACTGGCTGCGATTCAGGCCAACGTGGTCGATTCCAATGTGACGGTTAAATCTCACGGTGCGGTGTCCTGGCCACCGAACAGGGATCCCGGCGTTGCAAGCGCGCTCAGCGGCACGGCCTCCACCGAATCGCTGAGCGGGTAGCGTTTGGCCCCGGGGTAGACCACAGCCACCTGCTCGAGTCCTAGATCGTCGATGGCGATCCGGATCGATTGCGTCATCCGCGGAGCGTCGGCACGCTTGACCTCCACACCGAACAGCCGGTCTCCGCGGCGGAGCAGCAGATCAATCTCGGCACCTTGGTGGGTAGCCCAGAACCAGGCCTCATCGTGGGGCTCGACGGCCAGCACCTGCTCGATCACGAAGCCTTCCCATGAGGCGCCGAGCTTCGGATGCGACAGCAGCGCCTTTTCAGAATCCAGCCCGAGCAGCTGGTGCAGCAGTCCGCTGTCACGCACGTAGATCTTCGGCGATTTGACCTGTCGCTTGCCAAGGTTGGAATGCCAGGGCTGAAGCTGCCGCAGGACGAGCGCGTCGGTCAGAAGGTCGAGGTAGCGGCGCGTGGTCGACGGGCTGACTCCGAGTGAGCGCGCCGGCTCGGCCGCATTCCAGAGTTGACCGTGGTAGTGGGCGAGCATGGTCCAGAACCGGAGCAGGGCCACGGCGGGCACCCGAACGCCCCATTGCGGAAGATCGCGTTCGAGCAGCGTCTGAATGAATTGCTTACGCCAAGCCATACTGTCGCGCTCCCTGCCGGCGAGATAGGCACGCGGAAAGGCGCCGCGGCGCCACAGCGTATCCGCAGCAGAGGCTCCGAGCTCTGAGAGCGTGAATCCGCCAATTTCGATTCGCTCCATGCGTCCGGCCAGAGTCTCCGCGCTCTGGCGCAGCAGCTCGCCGGAGGCGCTGGCCAGGATCAGGAACCGTGCCGGGGATCCCGGGCGGTCGGCGAGCACGCGCAGTACAGGGAACAGATCAGGCCGGCGTTGGACCTCGTCGATGACGATCAGCTCCCGCAGCGGTTCGAGCGCCGTTTTCGGCTCCTCAAGGCGCGCCAGACTGACGGGATCCTCCAGATCGAAATAACCCGGTGATGCCTCGGAGAGCAATGCCCGGGCAAGCGTCGTCTTGCCAGCCTGCCTCGGGCCGGTGAGCACCGTCACCGGGGCACGGGCGAGCGCTGTGCGGATTTCGTCGAGGAGGGCGGTGCGGGAAATGGCCATGGCGGCAGGGTAATGCCATGAAAATCGCTCATCTAACAAGTGATTTTCATGGTGTTACCCTGTGAAAGCGGCTCGACCTGTTCCAAAACCGTTTGCGTGGCGTGTTCCTGCTTGTCGGGCAGACCTCCGCCTCGAAGCGCTCCACCGCCGGAACCCGAGAACCCGTTTCATGACAAGACTGTCCGGGTCACCCATTGCGGCCGAATCTGCATCGGCAGGCGCAAAATCAACCTCAGCAAGGTCTTTGCCGGCCAAATCGTGGGCATCCGCGAGGTCGACGACCAGATCTGGCTGGTCAGCTTCCTTGAGTATGATTTAGGCTTCTTTGATCGGGATGAGGGGCGCGTAGAACCCGCGCCTAATCCCTTCGCCCCGGAGAAACTGTAAACCATGTCTCCGGAATGATCTGTAAACCATCTACCGAGAATGGACCATTGATTAATGGTGGCCAGGGGCGGAATCGAACCACCGACACGCGGATTTTCAGTCCGCTGCTCTACCAACTGAGCTACCTGGCCGTCCGGGAGAGAGGCGGTATTACATCCACGCGACGCTGCCGAGTCAAGGACTTGCGCCGGCGCGCGCCACCCAACGGGAGAACGGCCAGCCGGGCGGCTTTGCGGGCGACATCACTTTGACATGTCTCCGGGGCAGCCTTAACCTCCATCACTCACCCGCAAATGGCCACCGGTAACGCGCCGGGGTCTGAAGGCCCGCTCCATGGCATCAGTTCCGGCATTCCGGGCTGGCGATTCCGCCGGCGAACTGAGCGGCGCCTGGCAGCAGGTGCGCAGCCTGACCGAGCGCCTGGCCGGGCCGCTGAGTCCGGAGGATCAGGTCGTGCAGACGATGCCCGACGTGAGCCCGACCAAGTGGCACCTGGCACACACCACCTGGTTTTTCGAACACTTCGTGCTGCAGCCGAACCTGGCGGACTACCCGCCGTTTGATGAACGTTGGCACTACCTGTTCAATTCCTATTACTACAGCGTAGGCCAGATGCATGCGCGCAATGATCGCGGGTTGTTGTCGCGGCCTACAGTGGCGCAGATTCTGGCCTGGCGTGCGCATGTCGATGCCGCCATGCAGCCGCTGCTTGAGCGGGCAGAGGACGACACGGAGCTGGCCTTCCTGATCAGGCTCGGACTCAACCACGAACAGCAGCACCAGGAGCTGCTGCTCACCGACATCAAGCACGTGCTGTGGTCCAATCCGCTGGGGCCGGCCTACGACGAGGCTCTGCCCGCACCACCGGCGGGGCCCGCCACGCCGCTGAGCTTCATCGAGCGCGCTGCCACCGAGGCGCCGATTGGCGCGGATGCCAATCAAGGCTTCTGCTTCGACAACGAAACGCCTCGCCATCGCGTCGCCCTGCGCGCACATGCGCTGGCCAACCGGCTGGTCACGAATGCCGAGTACCGCGCGTTCATCGATGACGGCGGCTATCGCGAACCGCACTGGTGGCTGGCCGATGGCTGGGGCTGTGTCGAGGCACAACGCTGGCAACGGCCGCTGTACTGGTCCGAGGACAGCACCCTGGAGTTCACCCTGAGGGGCTGGCGGCCGCTGGTGGATGAGGCACCCGTATCGCATGTGTCGTTCTACGAGGCCGATGCCTATGCCCGCTGGGCCGGCGCCCGGCTGCCCACTGAGGCTGAATGGGAAGCCGCTGCCGCCGACGTCCCCGTCTCGGGCAACCTGCTTGAGCGCGGATGGCTGCACCCGGCGCCGGCAACGCAACCCGGCCTCTCGCAGCTCTTCGGCGACACCTGGGAGTGGACGGCCTCGCCCTACATGGCCTATCCCGGCTTCAAGCCGCTGGCAGGCTCGCTGGGCGAATACAACGGCAAGTTCATGTGCAATCAGCTGAGTGTGCGCGGGGGGTCCTGTCTGAGTTCGGCCAACCACCTGCGCGCGAGCTACCGCAGTTTCTTCTACCCCCACCAGCGCTGGCAGATGCTCGGATTCCGGCTGGCCAAAGATCCCGACTGACTCAGGACGACTCACCATGACGCAGGATGCGCTACCCAATTTCAGTGACTTCGAGCCTACGCTGGCCGATGAACGCGAGGATATCCTCGCGGGGCTGTCGGCCCCGCAGAAACGCCTGGCACCGAAGTACTTCTATGATCGTCACGGCTCCCAGCTGTTTGACCGCATCTGCGAGCTGCCCGAGTACTATCCCACGCGCACCGAGCTTGCGATCATGCGCAGCCATGCGCCGGCGATTGCCGAGGCCGTCGGCGAGCAGGCCTGCCTGATCGAGTTCGGCTCGGGTTCCAGCGTGAAGATCCGCCTGCTGCTGAAAACGCTGCGCAATCTTTCTGCGTACGTACCGGTGGACATCTCGCGCGAGCACCTGCTGGCTGCGGCCACGGGGCTGGCAAGAGACTTCCCCGGCATCGAGATCCTGCCGGTGTGTGCGGATTTCACCCAGCCCTTCGACCTGCCGGACACGCAGCGCCCGGTCGCGCGCAGGGTCGTGTGGTTTCCAGGTTCGACCATTGGCAACTTCGAACCCGACCAGGCGCTGGCGTTACTTGAAGTCATGCGTGGCGAGGTCGGCACCGACGGCGCTCTGCTGATCGGCGTGGATCTGCAGAAAGACCGCGAAACCTTGGAACGCGCCTACAACGATGCGGCCGGCGTGACCGCAGAGTTCAACCTCAACCTGCTGCGCCGGCTGAACCGCGAGCTTGGCGCCAGTTTCGACCTGGATTCATTCCGCCACGACGCGATCTACAACAGCGAGCACGGACGCATAGAGATGTACCTGGTCAGCCAGTGCGCGCAGCAGGTGCGCATCGGCGACCGGGTGCTGAGTTTCACCGAAGGTGAGCGCATTCTCACCGAGTATTCGCACAAGTTCACGCCGGAAGGCTTCGCCGCCCTTGCGACGCGCGCCGGCTTTCGGCTTGAGCACCTGTGGTGCGATCCCGATCGGCTGTTCAGCGTGCAGTACCTGGCCGCCGTCTGAGGGCCGGGCCGACGCCTCGGCCGGACCCACGCCTGGGCCAGGCCTTAGCCTGAACCGGACCTACTCTTTGGGCACGAAGCCCTCGGGCGGCTTCGAGCCCTTGCCGAAAAAGAACTGCTCCATCTCGGTTTCCAGGAACTTGCGCGCCTTGGGCTCGATGGGCGTCAGGCGAAACTCGTTGATCAGCATGGTCTGGTGAGCCAGCCATTTCTGCCAGGCCTCGCGCGAGACGTTCTCGAAGATGCGCATGCCCAGCTCGCCCGGGTAGGGGGGCCGATCCAGCCCGTCGGCCTCGCGGCCCAGCAGGATGCAGTTCACCATTCTTGTCATTGCCGTTCTCCCTGAAGGCTGTGCAGCAGCGTTGCAACCGGTGCTGCAAGTCCCAGGCGCTGCGGGTCCTGCGGGTTATACCAGAGGTATTCCCCATCATCCATGACACCACGGGCCTCGACTCGTACGTGGACCGGCTCGATCTCGAGTTCGAAATGTGTGAATGCATGACGCAGCGTCGCCAGAGTGTGCAGCGGGGCGATACGCGCCAGTCCGAGGGCCTGCAGGGATGCATCGATGATATCGACTCGTGCAGTGCTGCCAGCGCTGCCGGCGAGGTCAACCTCCAGCGGCGCCCACAGCCCGCCCCAGATGCCCTGCGGCGGCCTGCGACGCAGCAGCACCCGGGACTCAGGTGAGGTGATCAGCAACATGCAGGTGCTGCGGATTGGGCGCGCGCGCCTGGGCCGTGGCGCCGGCAGCTGCGCGACCCGGTGTGTGTTGTGGGCCACGCAGTCATCGACCAGCGGGCACAGCGCACAGGCCGGACGTGTGCGCGTGCACAGCGTCGCGCCCAGGTCCATGATCGCCTGGGTGTAGCGCGCCACGTCCGATTCAGGCGTCAGCGCCTCGGCGAGCTGCCAGAGCTCGCGCTCGACGGCAGGCGCGCCGGGCCAGCCTTCGACGCCACGGTGGCGACACAGGACACGTCGCACATTGCCATCGAGAATCGCGTGGTGGCGATTCATCGACAGCGCCAGGATGGCGCCTGCCGTGGAGCGTCCGATGCCGGGCAGGGCCATCATGGCCTCGAGCGTTTCCGGAAACCGGCCTGCGTATTGCTCGACCAGCACCCCGGCGGCGCGGTGCAGATTGCGTGCACGCGCGTAGTAGCCCAGGCCCGACCACAGGTGCAGCACCTCGTCCAGCGGTGCCTTGGCCAGTGCAGCCACGTCGGGAAAGGCGTGCATGAAGCGCTCGAAGTAGCCGATGACCGTCTGCACCTGGGTCTGCTGCAGCATGATCTCCGAGACCCACACGCGGTAGGGCGTGGGCGAGCGCTGCCATGGCAGGTCGTGGCGACCATGACGTTCATGCCAGGCCAGCAGGCGCCGGGCGAAATCCGCGGGCGGCGCAGCAGCGGGCGGGCCTGCGCCGTCAGCCATCATTCGGCCACCGGTGAGACATCCACATTCGCTCCCGCTTGAGCATCCGCATGTGCATTCGCATCTGCTGCCGCCTCTGCAGCGCGATGCTCGACGGCTTCGAGCAAGTCCAGCGTGCCGCCGATCAGGTTGCGCCGCAGCGCCCGCCGGCCAAGCACCGGCGGCACCCAGAAGTCCGGCTCCATGAGCACCGTCAGGGACAGCCGGGTCGCCTCATCTTCGGGCCAGAAATTCCATTCCGAGCGCCCCTGCCGCAGATCGCTGCGCGCCGGATCCGTCACCGCGACGATACGCACCGTCGCGAATTCCTCCATGATTTCGACCCGCTCGACGCTATTGCAGAAAAACAGCACGCAGCCTCGCACCACGGTCAGCACCTCGGACTGGCCCTGGTCATTTACCTCGACGCCGCTGCGCGTGACGGCCGGGTTGAGTTCGGGGAGGCGTTCATAGTCGGTCAGGATCGCCCAGACCCGTTCGATCGGCGCCTCGATGCGCACGTCGAGCTCAAGTTCGTAGACACCGTTTTCTATGTTGAAGCCTTGCGAAAGCACTTCCAGTGCGCGGGCCGGCAAGGCGAGCAAGCACGCTGTGGCGGCGATCAACAGCCATTTCATCGCATGACCTGCGCGTGTTCCTGCGCCAGTGCATCGATACGCGCCACGGCACGCACGCCGTCGTTCAACAGGCGTCGCTTGACCAGTGCCGGCCCGATCAGCGGCGGGATCCAGAAGTCCGGTGTCATCTGCATCTCGAAGTCCACGCGCGTACCGCCATCGTCCAGCGCCGTGAAACGCCAGTGCGAGGCGCCGTCACGCAGGTCACTGAGCGCAGGCTCCACGCGTGTGCGGATCGCCTCGTGGGGTGACAGGTACAGGCGCTCGACGCGCTCGATCGTACGGCAGAAAAACAGCACGCAGCCGCGCACCGTGGTGTAGACGCGCACGACATCATCGGCTGGCGATGCGTCAAGCACGCCGCTGGCCACGATCGCGGAACTGATACGCGTAAAGCCCTCGTAGTCGGCGAGCACGGCAAACACGGCCTGCGGAGGCGCCGAGAACTGTGTGACCGATGTCAGCCGGTAGACCCCGCGACTGTGACTGACATCGACGGCGATCAGTTCGCCTGCCGCGCCGGCGGTCGGCACCAGGCCGAGCACGCAGCATACGAACAGCGGCGCGAGTCCGTACGCGCACCGGTGAACAGCTCGGCTACGAATCATCTCCACCCAGGAGCCGCCCGATGCGACGGCGCAGGCGATCTTCGCTGGACTCGCGCGGCGCTTCTTCAGCCGCCTCCTCGCCCTCCTGCAGGGTCTGCGGCTCGCCTTCGGGCGCCGGCGCCTCACGGCCAAGCCCCAGGCGATCGCGCACCAGGTCCTCGGCACGGGTGCGCACGCGGTCGCGCACCTCGTCGGTGACCATCGCACCGAAGTCCGGGCGGATGCGTGGCTCGCTGAGCGCGCCATCAATGCGCATCGGCAGACGCCGGCCCTGCAGGTCGGCCATCGCGGCGTCGCGCGCGAGTTCCGGCCGGTCGACGAAGGTGGCATCCAGTCGGTAATCCAACGTGGCCTCGATCAGGTTGATGCGCCCCTGGCCGGTCAGGCGCATGAAAGGCAGCAGGGCGACGAGGTCACGGTTGTCGACGATGCCGTCGGTGACCGTGGCCGTGCCCGTGACATCGGAGAACTCCGTGCGCGGGCGCTCGGGGGCCGCCGGACGCTGCTCCTGGCGCAGGGCCGCGCGCGCGCTGCGCACCTGGTGCCAGACATCCACACCTTCCCAGGCGCCATCCGTCAGACCGAAGACCATGTCACCGTTGAGCTTGCGACGCATGTCGCCCAGGGTGCGGCCGCTGGCGCTGAGGTTGAAGGCACCCTCGATCAGGCCCGTCACATGCTCGACCTCGAACATCGCCTGGGTAAGTTCGCCAAGCTGCACACCGCTGACGCGCTCGTTCAACGACAGACGCGGCTCCGCGGGCCGGGCGTCGATGCGGATGTCGCCCTCGTAGCTGCCGCCGAAGAACTCCGAGCGCAGCGGATTGAGTCGCATGAGACCGTCCGTGGCATTCACGCCCAGCACCAGGTTGCGAAACTCCAGGCCGCCGAAGGTGGCCCGGCCGATGCGGAACTGACCTTCCGCGTTGAGCTCGCGCAGCAGCTCGGTGGGAATCTCCACCTCGTCGATGTCGCCCTCTTCCCCGGGCGCGGCTTCGTCGGCCGACGGAGGCAGGTAACGATCGACGTTGATCGCGTCAACTTCGAGGTCAAAGGCTATACGTTCGGCGACGATACCGGCACGACCGGTCAGCGTGCTGTCGTCGAGGCGCACACTGAGGTCGCTGAGTCGAACATCCTCTCCCTGCAGGTCGAGCATGCCCTGCAGACTCGCGCGCGTCAGCGCCGTGGTATCCGCTGTCAGGTAGTCGATTTCCAGCAGGCGCAGCGTGTCGCGCGGCGAGAACTGCGGCACCTCGAAGCGACCCTGCAGGCGCAGCGTGTCGTTGAGCCCGCTGCCCTCGAATTCTCCCAACAGGGCCAGCCCCAGGGCATCGGCACGCAGGCCGCGCAGCGCCAGCGTCCCGGCATCGAGGTCGGCGCTCAGCGAGGTCGCACGAATCTTCGCCTGCTGGCGTGTGGCTGGCACCGGCTCACCCACGGCGGTGAACTCCATGTCCAGCTCATCGAGGGTATAGCGCTGTGCAGTGAGCTCCGCGTCCAGCGAAGCCGCGCGGACAGTGCCGGAGAACTGCGCCAGTGGCGCATCCGGCGCACCGCGAAGATCCAGATTGACGCGCAGTCCGGTCATGCCCAACTGATCATTGTCGAGATCCAGCGTCAGCACGCCGCGACCGGACACCTCGCCGGTGATCTCGGGGCGCTGCTGGCGCAGACCGAAATCAAAGCGCAGGCCCGTGGGCTGACCGAGCACCAGCGCGTCGAGTTCGAGGTTGAAGTTCTCCAGCGCATAGACCTGGTCGGCCTGTGCATCGCTGTAACGCACGCTGGCATCGCGGATATCGACCCCGCCGATGCTCAGGTCGGCCAGGTCGAACTCGCGATCCCCGCGCGGCGCGGGCGCAGGGTCCGGCGCGGCCTCGTCATCGGCGAGGTCCGCCCAGTTGTTGTTGCCCTGGGCATCGACCTCCAGATTCAGGGCCAGCCCGCCCAGGCGAACGGTGCCGATCTCCACGCGGCGGGAAAACAGCGGCATCAGGCGCAGGCTCGCAGACACGGCCTCGATCCGCGCGAACGGCGCGTCGCTGAAGCCAGGCGCATTGCCCATCTCCATGGCCCCGGAGGTCACCCTCAGCCACGGGAAGAGCTTGAGTTCCAGGTCCCCCTCGATGACGAAGCTGCGCCCGGTCTCCTCTTCGAACGCCGCGGCAATCCGGTCCTTGTAATCGTTGGGGTCGAACAGCCAGGCGACCAGCACCACAACGACGGCCAGGACGGCCACCAGGCCGGCGACGGCGATGATGAGAATCTTGAAGAGTTTTGCCATGGGGTATTCTCTGGACTGCAGACACTTGTCGCCACTGTACTACGGCGGGCATGAAGGAAAAACGTGAGGATTCGAATCATGAGGATACAAATCCATCTCGCCACACTGCGCGTGATCCCGGGCATGCTGGCCATCCTGGGCCTGATCTCACCGTCACTGGCCGAGGCACCGCGCAGCGTCTTCGAACGCTACGACAATTCAGGCGTGCTGGTGTTCGCGCGTGATGTCGCCGACTCGGGGCCACGCCGCGCGGCGGCCAATGCCGAACACATGGCCTATATCGACACCATCATCGACCGGATCCTGGTCGCGGGGCCGAAGTACGATGCCGAGGGTCTTCGGATCGTCGGCAGTGTTTATGTGCTGGCGGTGCAGGACGAGGCTGAGGCGCGAGCCCTGGTCGAGGCCGACCCCTTCCATGCCGCAGGCGTGTGGGCGAGCGTGGAGTATTTCCCGTTCCTGCCGGCGGCCGGCGACTGGATTCAGGGGGTGATCTGGTAGGCGATGGCGCGAATGCCGCCTCGGGAGGTGACTGGAGCGGGTGATGGGAATCGAACCCACGTTATCTGCTTGGGAAGCAGAAGTTCTACCATTGAACTACACCCGCTGTTTCCCAAAGTATAGCTCAAGCCTGCCGAACTGAATCAACAGAGCTGCAAGCCCGGGGACCCGGAATTGACCGGGGTTTCCGGTAGACTGCGCGCCATCATGAGTGACCACGACCCACAGAATCTTCTCCCGGAACGTCGCATCCGCAGTTTCGTTCGCCGGGCCGGCCGAATGACACCGGCGCAGGCGCGGGCGATCGAGACTCTGGGGCCGCGATTCGTACTGCCGTACGCGTCAGGCGGCTGCTCGTTACGCGACGCGTTTGGCCGTGATGCGCCGCGCGTGCTGGAGATCGGCTTCGGCAACGGCGATGCACTGGTCGCGCAGGCCGGCCGCCTGCCGGAGGTGGACTTCCTGGGGATCGAGGTGCATGAACCCGGCGTGGGTCACCTGCTCCTGGGGGTCGAGGCGTTGGGTCTCACAAACGTACGGGTGATTTGCCACGATGCCGCCGAAGTCATTCGCGACATGCTGCCGGCCGCGCGCTTTGCTGCGATCAACATTTTCTTTCCCGACCCATGGCCCAAGAAGCGCCACCACAAGCGCAGGCTGGTGCAGCCGGCGTTGATCAAGCGGCTGGCCGGGCTGCAGGCGCCAGGCGGGCTGTTGCACCTGGCCACCGACTGGATGCCCTATGCCGAGCACATGGACGAGGTCCTGGCCGCCAGCACCGAGTATCAGTTGCTGACGGACGCAGACGTCGCTGACGAACCCCTGGCATGGCGGCCCGAGACGCGCTTTGAGCGCCGGGGGCTGCGGCTGGGGCATGCAGTGCGGGACCTGTATTTTCGTCGCGCGGGCTTGAGCGCGTGATCGACATGCCGCGATCGATCAGGACCTGTTCCAGGACCACCCTTCCACGTCTACCTGCACCTGGCCATCAGGTGTGCAGCGCACAGGCAGCGACTTCAGCTGCGCCCCCGGACACGGCCCGCCTACACAGACACCGCTGAGCGGTTCGAACACTGCACCGTGCGAGGCGCACATAATGTGCTGTCGATTGCGATCCAGGAATCGGCCCGGCACCCAGTCGAGTCGATGACCCGCGTGCGGGCAGCGGTTCTCGTAGGCCCTGAGCTTATCGCCGTGGCGCACCACGAACCCCGGCAGCGGCCAGTCGCCCTCCCCCACGGCGAAGCCCGCACTACCCGTGTCGGACAGTGCGGCCAACTCGCACACATCACGCCACTCAGGCATCAGACATCAGTGCGCCGCGGCGCATACGCACTGTGCGCCTGCGCCGCGGACCAGTAAACTGCGCGCCATGGACTACGCCACTTCCGAAGAAGCCGAACAGGCCTTCTACGACGCTTTCCGCGATGGCGACCTGGCGGCGATGGGCAGCGTCTGGGCCAGCCATGACAGCATCTACTGCATCCATCCGCGCGGCGAGCTGCTGCTCGGCCAGGACGCGGTCATGGACAGCTGGCGACACATTCTCGCCGGCGGCGGCGTGAGCATCGCACCCGAACCGGTCTCCAGCAGCATCGGCGCGAACCTCGCCGTGCACCTCGTCACCGAACAGCTGCTCGACGCGGCCGGCAATGTGCAGGGGGTGGTGCTGGCGACCAATGTCTACGAACTCACCGATGGTGGCTGGCGCATGCTCAGCCACCACGCCGCACCGGCCACGCCGGGGATGGCAGCGGGCCAGGCGCTGCACTGAAGGCCACGCGGTCACGTCGCCGTCGATGTCCATGCCCGCTACGCCTCGGGCCTGGCGCCAACCGGCGCGGTCACCGGCATGCGCTTCATCAGATAGACCACCAGCAGCATCGCCGGCACGCCGATCAAACACGAGTAAACGAAGAACAGCGGCCAGCCCAGCGCATCAACCACGGCACCGGCGGCACCGCCGATCACCTTGCCCGGCAAAGTCATCAGTGAACTGAACAGGGCGTACTGGGTGGCGGTGTAGGCGGTGTTGGTCAGACTCGACAGGTAGGCGATGAAGGCCGAGATCGCAAGACCGCCGGCGAGATTGTCGGCACTGATCGTGATCATCAGCATCCACAGCTCGGGACCGAGCAGGGCGAGCACTGCGAACAGCAGATTGGTGACAGCAGCGAGAATCGCGCCGGCAAGAAGCACGCGCATGACGCCGTAGCGCGGCACCAGCACACCGCCGAGCACGCCGCCGACGATGGTCATCGCAACACCGTAGATGCCACTGACATTGGCAATCTGCGCCAGCGTGAAGCCCAGCTCCAGATAAAACGGATTGGCCATCGCACCCATGGTGATGTCAGTTAAGCGATACAGGCCGATGAATGCCAGGATCACCAGCGCCATGTGGCCGTTGCGGGAAAAGAAATCCACGAACGGACAGACCACGGCGCCGATCAACCAGCCGATGGCCGTGCGCAGTCCCGCCGGCAGATGGGCATTGCGCGTCATGAACGCCTGCACGCGACCTTCCAGGAATACCGTGTCGCGCGCCAGGCGTGTCACCGGCTCGCTGCTCGCAAGCACGGCGACAACACCGATGCCCACCAGTGCAGCCATGCACAAGTACACACCACTCCAGCTCAGGAACGTGGCGATGTGCAGCGCGCCGGCACCGGCGGTCAGCAGCGCGATGCGATAGCCGAACACGTAGGTGGCCGCCATCGCCGCCTGGCGCTCCGGCGGCGCAGCCTCGATGCGCCAGGCGTCGATGGCGATGTCCTGGG
>JAFIFN010000087.1 GCA_020832005.1 Gammaproteobacteria bacterium
TGCATTGGGTGCTGGGCAGCTTTGCGCTGCTGATGATCGCCTATTTCGGCAGCAAGACCATTCTTGAGGACCTGCTGGGACGTACCTGGGGATAGCGTCACCGAGGCGCACCCAGCCTTGACACCCGGCGAACGTCTCCCGGAACATCAACAACCATGACCCTGGCGGAGATCCCCCACTCTTGACCCAAGACGTCCCCCTGGGACTGCTGTTTGCCATCATCGCCGGCCTGCTGGTGCTCTCGGCGTTCTTTTCCAGCACCGAAACGGCGCTGATGAGTGTCAACCGCTACCGCCTGCGTCATCTCGCCCGCGAGGGCCATCGCGGCGCCCGGCTGGCGGAAAAGCTGCTACGACGTCCTGATCGGCTCATCGGCATCATTCTGCTGGGCAACAATCTGGTGAATATCGCCGCCGCCTCGCTGGTGACGCTGGTGAGCCTGCGCATCGGCGGAGAATCGGCAGTCGCTGCGGGCACACTGATCCTGACCGTCGTGGTGCTGATCTTTGCCGAAGTCGCACCCAAGACACTTGCGGCCAATCACCCGCTGCGCCTGGCCCTGCCGGCGTCGTTCATCTACTACCCGTTGTTGAAAGTCGCCTACCCTGTCGTGTGGGTGCTCAACATGCTGGCCAACGGCGTGCTGTGGACGCTGGGCCTGCGTGACCGCGACGCACGCGGCTCGGCCCTGAGTACCGAGGAACTCAAGACCGTCGTGGCCGAGGCCGGTGCGATGATCCCGCGGCGACATCGCAACATGCTGCTCTCGATCCTGGATCTCGAGAAGATGACCGTCGATGATGTCATGGTGCCGCGTGCAGAGATCGTCGGGCTGGATCTGGCCGACCCCTGGGAAGAAGTCCTGGCCGAACTGCAGGCGAGCCGGCACAGCCGGCTGGTGGTCTGGGAAGGCGATATCGACAACCTGGTGGGCCTGCTCAATCTGCGCACGATTGTTGCCGACCTCGCGGCGGGACGGCTGGATGAATCGATTCTGCGCAGCCGTCTGCTCGAACCGCAGTTCGTGCCCGAGGGCAGTTCGCTGAACCGCCAGCTGGTGGAGTTCCAGCGCACCGGCAAGCGCCTGGCACTGGTGGTGGACGAGTATGGTGATATCCAGGGCCTGGTCAGCATCGAGGACATCCTTCGCGAGATCGTCGGCGAGCTGGGCAGCGAGGGCACGCCGGTCAGCACCCAGGTGAGCCGAGAGGACAGCGGCACCTTCATCGTCAATGCCGGACTGCCGATACGCACGCTCAATCGCATGCAGAACTGGCAGTTGCCCACTGAAGGACCACGCACCCTCAACGGGCTGATGCTAGAGCAGCTTGAACGCATTCCCGAGACCGGCACCATTCTCGAACTCGACAGCTACCGCGTCGAGGTGCTGGAAACCGGCGACAACGCAGTTCGCACGGTGCGGATTTACCCGCCCGCATAATCCACGTTCATCACTCCCGAGAAATCCGTCGAACCTCAAGCCTCAGGAAAACAGGTAGTCGACCGCGTCGGCAAGACGTTCGACGGCATGTACCTCGATGTTCCCCGGCGCCCGCCGCGGCGCATTTGCGCGCGGCACCAGGGCATGACGGAAGCCGTGCTTCGCCGCCTCGCTGATGCGCTCCTCGCCGTAAGGCACAGGACGGATCTCACCGGCCAGACCGAGTTCGCCGAACACGACCAGGTCGCGCGCCAGCGGCCGGTCACGATAGCTCGACAACGCTGCCATCAGCAGGGCGAGATCGGCAGCGGTCTCGCTGATGCGAACACCGCCGACGACATTGACATAGACATCCTCGCCCATCATCGCAATACCGGCATGGCGGTGCAGCACTGCCAGCAGCAGCGCGAGCCGATTACCGTCCGTCCCCACGGCCACACGGCGGGGATGACTGCCGGCGGCATCATCCACCAGGGCCTGCACCTCCACGAGCAGCGGACGGCTGCCCTCCCAGGTGACCATCACGGCACTGCCGGCAACCGCCTGCGCCTGCCTTGACAGGAAGATCGCGGAAGGGTTTTTGACCTCGCGGAAACCCTCCTGGGCCATCGCGAACACGCCGATCTCGTTGGCCGCGCCGAAGCGGTTCTTGACGGCACGCAGGATGCGAAACCGGCTGCCGGCATCGCTTTCGAAATACAGGACGCCATCGACCATGTGTTCGAGCACACGCGGGCCGGCAATCGCGCCCTCCTTGGTGACATGGCCCACCAGGAACACCGCCACATTGCGCTGTTTTGCGAACCGCACGAGCCGGGCGGTACTTTCACGCAGCTGCGCGACCGAGCCGGGCGCGGAGTTCAACGTCTCGGTCCACAGGGTCTGCACCGAATCGATGACCAGCACCGACGGTGGCGCAGCTTCCAGCGCCGCGATGATGCGCTCCACGCAAGTCTCCGAGACCAGCTCGACCTCGGCGTCAGCAATGCCCAGGCGCTGGGCACGCAACGCGATCTGGGCGAGACTCTCCTCACCGGTGACATAACAGGTGGGATGGCGGCGCGCCAGATGGCAGGCCGCCTGCAACAGCAGCGTGGACTTGCCCACGCCAGGGTCGCCGCCGATCAGGTTCACCGATCCTGCGACCAGGCCGCCGCCGAGCACCCGATCGAGTTCGTCAAAGCCGGTGGATACGCGGCTTTCACGACCGATGCTGACTTCCGCCAGCCGCGCGCGTGCAGTCTCTCCGGCATACTGGGCGCCGCGGGGATTCGCCGCCGCGGGGCGCGGCTCGGGCGCCTCGCTCAGGCTGTTCCAGGCACCACAATCCGGGCATTGCCCCTGCCACTTGGGCTGACGCGCGCCGCACTCATTGCATACATAGCTGGTCCTGGCCTTGGCCACACACGTTGTCCCCGCTGTGAGATGGCCTGTGCAGGCCCTTCAAAAACCGAGAATTGCTTCCGATATTCACGACAGTGGCCGCTGCTATACTCGCCGGCAACAGCAAACCCGGACTGGGCGGCCTGATCGTTCAGCCCGGGACTATAACCGGCGAGACCAATCGCCCATAACGAGAACCCGGCCTGATGGCAAATATGCTCGATCGCATCGACCGCGCCGACCTCGTCGCAGCCCTCGTGCTCGTCTGGGCGATGCTGCTGGCGGCATGGCCGCCCTCGGCCGGCATCCTGCAGAGCATCGAGTCGATGCTCGGCAGTCTAGCAGGGGCCGGCTCCGAGAATCTGCCCCGTCCCCTGTGGGCCTGGCCGTTCGAAGGTCTGCTGATCGCCGTTCTGGGCATCGGCACCATGCTGTGGGGACGCGGCCAGCCCGCCTTCACAACCCTGGCGCTCGCCACTGCCGTCGCACTTGCGCTGCTGGGCCTGGATGTCGTGCTGCGGGCCGCCCAGCTTGTCAGCCTGCAGCTGGTCGCACCGGCGCTCACCGCGGTCGCCGCGGCGGGCCTGTGTGCGGCGCTGGCGGAACGCCGCGAGCAGCGCGCACTGGCGGCGCATGCGCTGGGCGAGCAGGCCGCGCAGCCCGCTTCCCCCGTGCCCCCGCCAGTTGTGGCACGGGCAAAACCCGAACGCAGCCCTGCAGCTGCGACCAGCAACGATTCGGTACTCGCCCGCGCGCGCATTGCCGTCAAGCAAGGGGAGTTCTCCACGGCCTGGCGTCTGATGCGCGAAGCACCCACTACCCGCGAGAGCTTCGAAACCCTGTATGCCATTGGCGTGGAATTCCAGCGACAGGGGCAGCGCCGGGAGGCGGTCGCGGCGCTGCAGCGCCTGCGCGATCGTGATCCGGACTACCTCGATGTCGCAAAGCGCCTGGCCGACCTGGAACGCCCCACAGCTTCAGCCGCCGGACCGGCCAACACTGGGCCCTCATCAGCCCGGTCGAAGCCCGCAACGAGCCGGAGCCAGGACAATGGCGCCTCACCGCGCAAGCCGGGCTCGGCAGCGGCCGGCGCGCAGACGTCCCAGCCGGCCAATCTCGTGGAAGGCCAGCCCTCTGCGCTGGGGCGTTACGAAGTCGTGCGTGAACTCGGGCGTGGCGCCATGGGCGTCGTCTACCTGGGTCGCGACCCGAAAATCAACCGTGTCGTGGCGATCAAGGTTATCCCACTGGCCGAGGAGTTCGAGCCCGACGACCTGGATGACGCCAAGGCCCGCTTCTTTCGTGAAGCAGAAACGGCCGGGCGGCTGAATCACCCGAACATCGTGACCATCTATGACGTCGGCGAGGAGCGCGACCTGGCTTACATCGCGATGGAATATCTCGAAGGCACGCACCTGTCGGGCCATGTGAAGCCCGACACCCTGCTGCCGATGCCGGTGGTTGTGGACCTGGCCGGCCGGGTTGCCGACGCGCTGGGCTACGCTCACCGCGAAAACGTCGTGCACCGAGATATCAAGCCCGCCAATATTATGTATGATCGCAACACGGATGCGCTCAAGATCACCGATTTCGGGATCGCCAGACTGACCGATTCGAGTCGGACGCGCACGGGGATCGTACTGGGGACGCCGTCGTTCATGTCACCGGAACAACTTGAAGGCAAACAGGTGACAGGACAGTCGGATCTGTTTTCGCTGGGGGTCAGCCTCTACCAGCTGCTGACCGGTCAATTGCCGTTTCGCGGTTCCTCAATGCCCAAGCTGATGTTTGCCATCGCCAATCTCGCCCACGCCCCTGTCACGCATGTGCGGCCGGAGCTGCCCGAGGATCTCAACCGCATCGTTGACATGGCGCTGGCGAAGGATCCACGCGAGCGCTATCCGACGGGGGCACACATGGCCCAGGCACTGCGCGCGTTCTCCGCCCGACTCGGCCGGTGAGCGCCAGAATGACGCTGCGGGGCAAGCTGGCGCACACCCAGGCCACCGACACTGGCAGGGTCCGCGATCACAACGAAGATGCGATCGGCTCGAACATCGACATCGGCCTGCTGGTGCTGGCCGACGGCATGGGTGGCTATAACGCCGGCGAGGTCGCCAGCGGTATCGCGGTCAAGACCGTGATCGAACTGGTGACCGAGGCCTGCCAGCGCGAAAAGCGCGAGGCCACCGATGCGCCCACCGGACTCATGCGCCAGACCATCATCCTGCGCGATGCGATCATGCGGGCCAACAAACTCATCTACAACACCGCGCAGACGCAGGCGCAGTGCGAGGGCATGGGCACGACCATTGTCGCCTGCCTGTTCTGGGACAACCGTATTTCGATTGCGCATGTCGGCGACTCTCGCCTGTATCGCTTGCGCGGCGAGAAATTCGAACAACTGACCATGGACCATTCCCTGCTTCAGGAACTCGTGGATCGGGGGTTTTATTCACAGGAGGAGGCGCAGCGCTCGACGAACCGCAACTACGTCACGCGAGCGCTGGGCGTGGAGCCGACGGTCGATGTCGAGGTCGGCGAGGAGCGCGTCGTCGAGGGGGATCACTACATCCTGTGCTCCGACGGGCTGCCCGACATGGTCGAAGACGAAGATATTCACTTAACCATCAACACCTTTAATGCTAATCTTGATATGGTCGGTAAGCAGTTGATTCAGCTAAGCAACGATAACGGCGGCAAAGACAATGTGTCAGTCGTCATCGCCCGTGTACTGGACGAGTTTCCGGCCAGCACGGGATTGCTGGCCCGGATTCGCAGGCTGTTTGGCTAGGGAGCACGGACATCATGGCACGCTTGATTCTCAGCCTGGACAGCCAGGTCCTCGCGGAATACAACATGAACAAGGAGCGCTACACCATCGGGCGTCTTCCTGACAATGACATCCGCATCGACAATCCTGCCGTCAGCGGCCACCACTCGCTGATCATCAACATCCTCAACGATTCATTCCTAGAGGATCTGAACAGCACCAACGGCACCTACGTCAACGGCAAGCTCATCAAGAAACATGCGCTCCAGCATGCCGACGTGATCACCGTGGGTCACCACCAGCTGCGCTTCGTCGACCAGCGGGCCGAGGAAGTCGACCAGGACGAATTCGAACGCACGATGGTGATTCCGCCCAGTGCGGCCCAGGTCGTATCTGCGCGCGACCGGGCCGTGGCCGCAGGGGCTGCCACCAAGGACATGATGGCCACCGGCCGACATGACGCCACCGATGATGCGCGCGTCCTCAAGAAGGCGCGTCTGCAGGTGCTCTCCGGCTCCTTCGCCGGTCGCGAGCTCGAACTCTCCAAGGCGCTGACCACACTGGGCCGACCGGGCGTCCAGGTCGCCGCGATCACGCGTCGTGCCGACGGCTTCTATCTGGTGCACGTGGAAAGCGGCAAGGAAGGCGACTTTCCACTGCTCAATGGCGAGGCCACCGGCGCACAGGCCCGAAAGCTCAGCGACAACGACGTGATTCAGCTCGCCGGCGTCAAGATGGGCTTCTTCATCGACTAGACCGCGCCCTGCTCACGCAGCCAGTCCACCAGCGCAGATTCGCTGCAGTCGGACTGGCGGGTCACCGAAAACAGGTGCACGGGTCGCGGCCTGCGGTCAAACCAGATGCGCTGTGCGATCGGTTCCGGCCGGGCGTGACACAGCCACAGGATGGTATCTGCGCCCTCGGCCGGCGTGCGCAGCCAGGCGCGCTGCAACTTCCAGAACACCGGCAGCGAACGCTTCACACCCGGCGTGCTGACCCAGCCCGGGTGCATGACGTAGCAACGCCTGGCGGGACTGCCCACCTGCCCGGGCGCCGATGCAGCTCGTGCCGCCGCCGCCATCTGTTGTTGCCAGTGCTCGGTCAGCGCCACCTGTGCGCGCTTGTGCCGGGCATAGGCGAGCGTGCCACTGAAGCGCTGCGCGTCGCGTTGATCCAGACCTTCGATCGACAGGGGCACGGTATACATGCCCCCGGAAGATACGTTGATGACCACCGCATCGGCGCTCATCGCAGCGTCTTGCAGCAGACCTTGCGTGAGCACAAAATGACTCAGCAGGTTGATGACGAAGGAACGCTCGTGGCCGGAGCGTGCAAGCGAATGCTCATGGAGCAGCACGCCGGCGTTATTGACCAATACGTCGATCGGTGTCTGCCGCGCGGCAAGATCGGCGACCAGCGCCCTGACCTCGTCGATGCAAGCGAGATCTACCGGCAGCGCCGTGATGCGCGCGGCCACCTCTGCAGGCAGGCCGTCGGCGATGTCGCGCAGGTGTACCGACTCGCGGGCCACAGCCAGCACATTGGCACCAGCGGCGGCCGCGGCAACCGCCAGAGCTCTGCCGATGCCGCTCGAAGCGCCGGTAATCAGCCAGGTCTGCCCGGAGAAATCCGCCTGCATGCGATTCCAGCCCAGGCGTCGCAGCCCGTAGCCGATCCGGGAAAAGCTCGGCATGAAGCGGCCGTAGAAGACCGCTGCACCGACCAGCCGCGCGAACTTCGACACGCGCGCCACCCCGCTACTCGACCACATCCATGGCCACACGCTGCGTGATGCCACAGACGAGCTCGTAGGCGATCGTGCCTGCCGCGCGCGCGATGCGTTCCACCGGCAGACCCGGGCCCCACAGGCTCACCGTGTCACCGACGGCGGCTTCGGGGTGAGCACTGAGATCCATGGCCAGCATGTCCATCGACACCCGCCCCACCAGCGGGGCTTCGCGTCCGTCCACGAGAACGGGCGTGCCGTTCGGCACGCTGCGTGGATAGCCATCGCCGTAACCTGCCGCGGCAATGCCAACGGTCGTATCCACGCTGGCACGCCAGGTCGCCCCATAGCCGACCGATTCACCGGCGGCGACGCGGCGCACGGCGATCAGACGCGTCTGGAACTCCATCGCCGGCACCAGGCCGAGCGAATCGCCGTGGGCATCAGCGAAGGGTGAAATGCCATAGAGCATGATGCCCGGGCGCACCCAGTTGCTTGCCGCAGCCTGGCGTGCCGTGGCCACCGGCGCTTCCAGGGCCTCGGGAATCCCGAGTATTGCCGCGGAGTTGGCAATGCTGACATCGCAGACCATGTCGGGAAAAGCGGCGCGGAAGCGCTGCAACTGCTCGAGATTCATGGCCGCCTCGCGCTGGTCGGCGCAGGCCAGGTGCGTCATCAGGCGCAGCGGGCGCCCGGCGCATGCCAGCCCCTGGATACGCGAGAGCACGGCCGGGGCATCCCTCAAGGGCAGACCCAGGCGATTCATGCCGCTGTCGAACTTCAGCCACAGCGTGTAACGCGCATTGCCGCGGTAACTTTCCAGCATGCGCAGCTGTTCGGTGGCGTGAATGACCAGATCAAGGTGATAGCGTGCTGCGTGCTCCAGGTCGGCTGACTCCAGCGGGCCTTCGAGCAGAATCACCGGGTGCGCAAGTCCGGCCTCGCGCAATGCCAGTGCCTCCTCGACGCGCGCCACCGCATAGGCGTCCGTACGTGCCAGGGCGCGAGCCACGGGTACCAGACCATGCCCATAGGCATTGGCCTTGACCACGGAGATGACGCGACAGCCCGGGGCCGCGGCGCGAACGCGGGAGAGATTTGCAGCAAGCGCGGCGCAGCTGATGCGCGCCCGCGTCGGTGCCGTCACGGAAAATTCCCACCAGCGAACGAGTCGCCGGCGTAATTCTCGAACTTCGTGTACTCACCCAGGAAGGTCAACGACACCTCGCCGATGGGACCGTTGCGCTGCTTGGCAATGATGATGTCGGCGATGCCCTTGCGGTGGGTCTCCTTGTCGTAGACCTCCTCGCGGTAGATGAACATGATGATGTCGGCATCCTGCTCGATGGCGCCCGACTCGCGCAGATCGGACATCACAGGACGCTTGTCGGTGCGCTGTTCCACACCGCGATTGAGCTGGGAGAGCGCGATCACCGGCACCTCGAGCTCCTTTGCCAGCGCCTTGAGCGACCGGGAAATCTCCGAGATCTCGGTGGTGCGGTTTTCCTTGGTGCCGGCCACCTGCATCAGCTGCAGGTAATCCACGACGATCAGGCCAAGATTGTGTTCGCGCTTAAGTCTGCGCGCGCGTGCGCGCACTTCCGAGGGCGTAAGCGCCGGCGTGTCGTCGATGAAGATCGGTGCCTGCGACATGATCGTCACCGCCGAGTTGATGCGTGACCAGTCTTCGTCGGAGAAATTGCCGGTGCGCAGGTGCGACTGGTTGACCCGGCCGACCGAACCGATCATGCGAAACGCCAGCTGCTCGGAGGGCATTTCCATGCTGAATATGGCCACCGCGGTGTTTGATCCGATCGCTGCATTCTCGGCCATGTTCATGGCCAGAGAGGTCTTGCCCATCGAAGGCCGGCCGGCAACGATCACCAGGTCGCCCTTCTGCAGCCCGGCGGTCATGCGATCGAGCTCGGTGAAACCGGTGCTCAATCCAGTGATATCACCATCGCTGTTGGACAGCAGATCAAGCCGGTCCACCGTGGCCGGCAATATCTTCTTCAGCGCGACGAACCCTGCGCCGCGTCGTGCGCCGCGTTCGGCGATCTGGAAGACGCGCTGCTCGGCCTGGTCGAGCAGATCCGGAACGGTACGCCCATCGGGGCGGAAGGCGCTGTCGGCAATATCACCGCCGGCGCTGATGAGCTCGCGCAGCACGGCGCGTTCGCGCACGATCACCGCATAGGCGCGCACATTGCTGGCGCTGGGCGTATCCTGGGCCAGCCGACCGAGATAGGCCAGCCCACCGGCCTGCTCGAGCGTGCCCTGGCGGTCGAGAAACTCCGAGATCGTCACCGCATCGCAGGGCTGACCGAGATCCATCAGATCGCTGATGGCGCGAAAGATCAGCCGGTGATCACGGCGGTAGAAATCCTCCTCGCTGATCGCATCGGCGACCTTGTCCCAGGCCTCGGCATCGAGCATGAGTCCGCCTAGTACGGACTGCTCTGCCTCCAGCGAGTGCGGCGGCACCTTGATGGCCGCAGTTCCCAGGGCTTGGAACTTGTCTTCCGAGGTGGCCACGTCGGCAATTGTCTGATTCGTTTGGGCGGTCGTTCAGATTAGCACAAGGGCAACTGGCGGCGGGGCGGGCTTAGCGCCCCTGGCCATCAGTCCTCGCCAACGACGATGACTTTGATGGTCACATCCACGTCGCTGTGCAGGTGCACGCTGACTTCGACTTCGCCGGTGGTGCGGATCGGACCTTCGGGCAGGCGAACCTCGGCGCGCTCGATCTCCAGGCCGCGCGCAGCGCAGGCCTCGGCGATATCGACCGTGCCGATCGAGCCGAACAGCTTGCCCTCGTCACCGCTCTTGGCGCTGATCGTAAGCTCCAGGCCCTCGAGCTTGGCGGCGCGGGCCTTCGCCGCAGCCAGTTCCTCGGCAGCCTTCTTCTCGATCTCGGCACGGCGCGCCTCGAAGGCGGCAATATTCTCGGCCGTGGCGGCCGTGGCCTTGCCCTGGGGGAGCAGGAAATTGCGCGCATACCCAGAGCGTACCTTGACGCGGTCACCGACACCGCCCAGATTCTCGACCTTGTCCAGCAGGATCACTTCCATTTTCGCCTCTCCATTACGGCACGATCAGCACGATCGCCCGAGTGCGTTCATTCAGAATTATTGCCAGGCGGCCTGGGTCCACGCATCTGCCTGAATCCAAGCCAGTTATCCAGATACCCCGTGCTGGCGACAGCCATCAGCACAAACGCTGACAGTTGTGTGGGCAGCAGCAACGTCGCATACACCAGCACCAGCCAGCCCGGGTGCAGCCCCAGGCGCCCGGCCACAGCATGCACCACCGCCAGCCCTTGCAACACCATCGCCAGCACGAACACGATCGCCGCATTGCCCAGCGCACCGGCGCCCTGGGTCAGCAGCGCACCGACCAGCACAACGCTGGCCACAATGGTGACCAGCCGCCCCAGCTGCAGGGCCCGGAAGTTGCTGCCCACCTGCTGTGGCGGCCGCGCCAGCCCTTCCAGCCAACGGCCCAGCAGCAGCGCCATGGTCAGGCTGAACAGCATGCCGCCGAGCGCCAGGCCAAACAGCAGCCTTGCCACCATATCGGCCACCTGGGCCGCCTCGCCTGCCGCCGCACCGGCGCTCACCAGCGCCTGGGCGAACTCCGGCGCGATCTGGTCGGCCAGCGCCTGTCCCGTCGCAGTGCCGGCCAGCACCCCAGCCAGCCCCGCAAATCCCAATGTGCCCAGCTGGAAAGCGAAATCCAGCGAGCCACTGCGACCGACCATTGTCGCCCCGGCCACCATGACCGCCAGCATCAGTACGCTGGCCGCAAACATCGCCACTGCCTGGCCACCGGTCACCGCCATGACCACACCCAGTACGCTGGCGGCGCCCAATGCTGCCAGCGCGCCTTCGCGTGGCCCTTTGAGCAGGGTGGCAAAGGCGATCAGTGCCGCCGACAGCGGCATCAGCAGGGGCACCATGAACAGCGCCGCGCCAATCAGGATGACCCTGTGGCGCGGCCCGCCCAGCCATGCCGCGACCCGTTCCATGTCCGTGAAACCGCGCCCGCGTCAGCCGCGGCCGCGCAGCCGCATCAGTGGCGGTCCGTATAGGGCAGCAGCGCGATATAGCGTGCGCGCTTGACGGCCGTGGCCAGCTGACGCTGGTAATTGGCTTTCGTACCCGTGATGCGGCTGGGCACGATCTTGCCTGTTTCAGTGACGTAGGCCTTCAGGGTTGCGAGATCCTTGTAGTCGATCTCGGTGACGCCCTCGGCGGTAAAGCGGCAGAACTTTCTGCGACGGAAAAACCTTGCCATCTGTGAGACTCCTCAGGCCGTCAGGACGAACGACCGGCATCATCGCCGTCGTCATCGTCGTCATCATCATTGTCAGTGTCATCGTCATCACGACTCACGCGATCGCGGCGCGGACCGTCGTCGTCGTCGCGATCCCGGCGGCGCTCGCCGTCATCGTCACGCCTGCGCGTGTCACGTGATTTCTCTTCTTCGGCGGCCTTGGCCATCGGCGAGGGCTCGGTGTCAGCCGATTCGCGGCTGACGACCATATGGCGCAGCACCGCATCGTTGAATCGGAACATCGAAACCAGCTCATCGAGGGTCGGCTTGTCGCACTCGACATTCATGAGCACGTAGTGGGCCTTGTGAACCTTGTTGATCTGGTAGGCCAGCTGGCGACGGCCCCAGTCTTCCTGGCGGTGGATCTGGCCGCCGTTGCCCTCGATGAGGCCGCGGTAGCGCTCCACCATGGCGGGTACCTGTTCACTCTGGTCGGGATGGACCAGGAACACGATCTCGTAGTGTCTCAAGTTGTAGCTCCTCGTGGATATAAAGCCGCCCGAACACTTGTTCTGTGCCGGTGCGGCAAGGAGTGTGCGGATCAGGCGCAGCGATCCGCCGAAAAAATAACCGCCCGTGAGGGCGGCAGCAGGAGATGATACGCCAGTCAGCCCTGCGGCGGCAAGCCAGACGCACCGCCCCGGGCGGCTGTCACCAGGCTGCGTTGTCGCAGGGCCTCGTAGAGGCACACGCCGGTGGCCACCGAGACATTGAGGCTCTCGGCCACCCCGGCCATCGGCAGGCTGACCAGCTCGTCACACAGCTGGCGCGTCAGGTGGCGCAGCCCGGCGCCCTCGCCGCCCACCACCAAAGCCAGTCCACCGGCAAGCTCGGCCTGCCACACGGGCCGCTCAGCCCCGCCTGCAGTGCCGATGACACGGATACCCTGGTCCTTGAGCCAGCGCAGGACCCGGGCAAGATTGACGACCTCGGCGATGGGCACGCTCGCGGCCGCCCCGCTGGCCACTTTGACGGCCGTGGCGGTCAAAGGCGCGGCGCGCCGGCTCGGCATCACCACCGCGTCGACACCTGCGGCATCGGCACTTCGCAGGCAGGCGCCCAGATTGCGCGGGTCCTGCACGCCATCGAGGATCAGCAGCAGCGGCGGGCCCTCACAGCGCTGAACCAGCGCCTGGAGCGCATATTCGTCCATGGGTGCCGGAATCTCGACCTGCGCGAGTATGCCCTGATGAAGGGCCCCGGGCGCCTGGGCCTCGAGCACCTCGGCGGGCACCCGTTCGATGGGCACGCCCGCCGCCTGGGCCTGCTCGACAAGCGCGGTGAGTCGCCGATCGTGACGTGACTCGCTGGCCAGCAGACGCTGCAGTCGCTGCGGATGATGCGCAAGCATTGACCCGACGGCATGAATGCCGTGCACCCACGATAATCCGCCGGCGGCGCTGTCGGCACTCTGAGCCGCCGGACGGCGCGCAGCGCGGCGACGGCCCCGGCTCATCTGCGCCTGCGCCGCCGTGGGCTGCGGACCTTGGGGGCAGCCGCCTCGGCCGCGGGTTCAGACTCGGGCGTTGCGACCAGCTCGAAATCGATTTTGCGATCCTCGAGATTGACGCGCAGCACGCGCACCCGCACGTGACCGGTGAGACCGAACACCTTGCCGCTGCGCTCGCCCACCAGCGCCCGACGGACATTGTCGTGGCGAAAGTATTCCTTGCCCAGGTAGGAGACGTGGATCAGGCCCTCGACATGCAGTTCGCTGAGGCGAACGAACACGCCGAAGGGCATGACGCCGGTGATCACGCCATCGTATTCCTGGCCCAGGTGATCCTGCATGAACTCGCATTTCAGCCGATCATGCGAATCCCAGGTGGCCTCATCGGCACGCCGCTCGGCCCGTGAGGTGACGTCACCCAGGCGCTCCATGTCCGGCATGGCATACTCAAACCCCTTCACCGACCCGTGCTCGACGATATGGCGGATGCCACGGTGGACCAGCAGATCGGGATAGCGTCGGATCGGTGAGGTGAAGTGCGCATAGGCCGGCAGCGCCAGGCCGAAATGACCGATGTTCTTCGGTCGGTACACCGCGGCCTGCATAGAACGCAGCACCACGCCCTCCACCAGTTCACGCTCGGGGTGATCGCGCAGCTGGTTCACGGCGCGATACAGATCGCGCGGCTTGAGCGTCGTCCCCTTCGGCAGCTTCACGCCGAATGTGTCCAGGAACAGACGCAGCTCCTCGAGCTTTTCATCGGCCGGACCCTCGTGCACCCGATACAGCGTGGGCATGCGGTGTCTGCGCAGAAACAGGCCGGTCTCGACGTTCGCGGCAATCATGCACTCTTCGATGATGCGGTGGGACACGCCGCGGTGATAGGGCGCAAGACCGGTGACATGGCCGCGCTCATCGAACTCGAAACGCACTTCCGGGACATCGAAATCCAGGCCACCACGGCGACTGCGGGCCTTGGCCAGGACCTTGTAGGCATCGCGCAGGTGCTCCAGGCGCGGTCGCAGGCGCTTGAGCTCCTCGCAGCCCTCGCCGGCCTCCAGCAACACTTCAGCTTCGGTGTAGGTAATGCGTGCGGCCGATCGCATCACCGCCGGATAGAACTCCGAGCTGCTGACCTTGCCCTGCGGCCCCAGCTGCATGTCACAGACCATGCACAGCCTGTCGACCTTCGGGTTCAGCGAACACAGGCCGTTGGACAGCGCCTCGGGCAGCATCGGAATGACACGGTTCGGAAAATACACCGACGTGCCGCGCGCCACGGCTTCGCGGTCCAACGGGGACCCGGGGCGCACGTAGTGGGAGACATCGGCAATGGCCACGATCAGCCGCCAGCCCTCGCCTGCCGGCTCACAGTACACGGCATCATCGAAATCACGCGCGTCCTCGCCATCGATGGTCACCAGCGGCAGCTCGCGCAGATCGATGCGATCCGCCTTGGCAGACTCGGGCACGGCCGACGGCAGGGCCTCGGCCTGCGCCAGCGCGTCAGTCGGCCACTCGTGCGGCAGCCCGAATACGTGCACGGCCATCTCGACTTCCATGCCCGGCGCCTCGGGACTGCCGAGCACACGACTGACATGACCGATGGCCAGGCGGTGCTCCTCGGGATATTCCTTGATCTGGACCAGCACCGCCTCGCCGGGCTTTGCGCCGCCATCCTGCCCGGGGACCACGATGATGTGATGAGGGATGCGCGGATTGTCGGGCACGACAAAGGTGATGCCTGATTCGACGTGCAGACGGCCGACCATCTCCTGGTGGGCGCGCTCGAGCACCTCCATGACAGAACCCATCGGCCTGCCCTGGCGATCCTGTCCGCGGGTCTGCACGGCCACCCGGTCGCCGTCGAACACCCGGCGCATCTGGCGTGCCGGCAGGAAGATGTCCTGGTCGCCGTGATCGGGGATCAGGAAGCCGAATCCGTCGCGATGCCCCTGGACCCGCCCTGGCACCAGGTCGGCCTTGCTGACCAGCAGGTACTCGTCGCGACGGTTGCGGATGATCTGCCCGTCGCGAATCAGCTGGGCGAGGTCTTTTTCCAGGCGTTCCTGCGCCGCCGGCTGGTCGTCGACTTCCAGCAGCGCCTTCAGACGTGGCAACTGCGCGGGTGCACCCTCGCGCTCAAGGGCCTGGAGTATCGCCTCTCGTGCCGCACCGGATTTGCCGCCACTGGCCGGGCGAGCGCTGCGGCTGGTTCTTTTTCTTCTGCTCAAAGGACGCCTCCCGGCGCGTTGGGTCCAGCCAAATTGACAAGCATGGGACCAGTGTATAAATTGCGCGTCTTCCAAGATGCAGGCTCAAAAGCCTCATCAGAGCCGAGGTGGCGGAATTGGTAGACGCGCTGGCTTCAGGTGCCAGTGGGGGAAACCCCGTGGAGGTTCAAGTCCTCTCCTCGGCACCATTTGCTAAAATAACACATCGCTCGATCCAGATTGCGTCCCGGGTGGCGCAGCCTGTCGTCTGTGCCCCCGAGCATTGACTGCGGCTCAGCCGTCGAAGGGATTGCGCACCACGATGTTCTGATCGCGCGACGGTCCGGTGGATATCAGGTCCACCGGCACACCGGCCACTTCCTCGATGCGCTGCAGGTACTTGCGCGCCGCCTCCGGCAGACGATCGAACTCGGTGATGCCCACGGTGCTTTGCTGCCAGCCCGGCACGTCCTCGTACACCGGTTCGACCACACCGAACTCATCGACCATCATCGGGGGTGTATCCACGACGCGATTGTTGATGCGATAACCGACACAGATGCGAATCACCTCGAGGCCGTCGAGCACATCGAGCTTGGTTACACACAGCCCGGAGACGCTGTTGTTGAGAATCGAACGGCGTAGCGCCACGGCATCGAACCAGCCGCAGCGGCGCGGCCTGCCGGTGGTCGCACCAAACTCCGCGCCCACACGCGCCAGGTGCTCGCCCATCTCGTCGAACAGCTCGGTGGGAAAAGGACCCGCACCCACGCGCGTGGTGTAAGCCTTCACGATGCCCAGCACATAGTGCAGGTAACGCGGGCCGATGCCCGTGCCGGTAGCCGCGCCACCGGCAGTGGTGTTCGACGAGGTCACGTAAGGATAGGTGCCCAGATCGATATCCAGCAGCGCGCCCTGCGCGCCTTCGAACAGCACATTGCTGCCCTGCTCGTGGTGCTGTGCCAGCACCGCCGTGACATCGGCGACCATCGGTTGCACGCGCGCCGCGAAACTCATTAATTCATCAAGACAGCGCTGGAAATCCACTGCTTCGGTATTGTAGTAACGCCGCAGCAGGAAGTTGTGCAGGTCCAGCACCTCGCCCAGCCGCGCGGCCAGCAGCTCGCGCTGGAACAGGTCCGAGATGCGCAGCGCGCGGCGCGAGACCTTGTCCTCGTAGGCAGGTCCGATCCCCCGGCCGGTCGTACCGATCGCCGCAGCACCGCGGGCACGCTCACGTGCATGGTCCAGCGCCACGTGCGAGGGCAGGATCAGCGGGCAGGCCGGGCTGATACGCAGCCGCTCGGCCACCGGCACACCGCGCTCGAGCAGGCCGTCCATCTCTTTCATCAGGGCCGGCAACGACACCACGACGCCATTGCCGATCAGACAGGCTACGCCCTCACGCAGAATCCCCGAGGGGATCAGGTGCAGCACGGTTTTCTCACCGTCGATGACCAGCGTATGGCCGGCGTTGTGACCGCCCTGGAAACGCACCACGGCCGCCGCCCGGTCGGTCAGCAGATCGACAATCTTGCCCTTGCCCTCGTCACCCCACTGGGTGCCGATCACGACAACGTTCTTACCTGACATTTATTTAAGTGTCCGCTTTGCCCAAGGAAAAGCCGTCAGGCGCATGCACCGCTGTCGCGCGGTTCAGGCACGCACCAGGTAAAGCAAAAACAGGCCAGCCAGCATGATCACCAGCCCCCCGATACGCAGCTCACGATCACCCAGCTGCCCGAGCAGCAGCAGGCTGCGCCGCCAACGCTGCGGGCTGGCGAAGGGTAGCAGGCCTTCAAGCACAAGGTACAGCGCGAACGCTGCGAGCAGGTCGGACCAGAGCATCGACAGGCCTTGGGGGATCGGCGGGAAGCCGCGAGACTTCCCGCCGTGTCATCTACGGATTCAGCTTCGGCATGTAGCGGAAGAAGTCGCTGTTCGGCTCGAGCACCAGGATGTCTCCATCCCCACCGATGGACGCACGATAGGCCTCCATGCTGCGGAAAAACGCATAGAACTCCGGATTGCGTGTATAGGCCGCCGCGTAGATTTCCGTAGCGCGAGCATCGCCGTCACCGCGGATGCGGTCG
>JAFIFN010000088.1 GCA_020832005.1 Gammaproteobacteria bacterium
TGGCGCTGATCAACGACATTCTCGATCTGTCCAAGATCGAGGCGGGTCATATGCGCGTGGAGTCCCTGCCGATGTCGTTGCCTCAGCTGCTGCTCGACGTGCAGGCGCTGCTGTCACCGCGGGCCGAGGCGGCGGGTGTCGGACTCCATTTCGAACTGCTGAGCGCGATCCCCGAGCAGATTTGCAGCGACCCGACGCGCCTGCGTCAGATCCTGATCAACATTTTGGGCAACGCGCTGAAGTTCACTCGGGAGGGGGAGGTCAGGGTCAGTGTGCAGCGCCGCGAGGCGCCAGGCGGTGAACCGCGGCTGCAGGTCAGTGTCAGCGATACGGGCACGGGAATCGACGAGGCCAAGCGGGCGTTGCTGTTCCAACCGTTCATGCAGGCCGACAGCTCGGTCACCCGCAGCTATGGGGGCACCGGTCTTGGCCTGGTCATCAGTCGCAGGCTCGCCGAACTCCTGGGGGGCGATGTTCATCTGGACTGGTCGGCGTCAGGGGTTGGATCGCGATTCCTGATCGATCTGCCGCTGCGGACCGAGGGAGCTGGCGAGCTGACCGATCTTGCGGCGTGGAGCCGGCAGCAGCGTCATGTGATCGACGGCCCTGCCGGGACGACCGTCGGCCGGCTTGTCGGGCGGATTCTGCTCGCAGAGGACGGCCCCGACAACCAGCGTCTCATTGCCTTTCATCTGCGCCGCGCCGGAGCGGACGTGACCGTCGCGGGCAACGGGCACGAGGCGTTGCAATGTCTGGAGTCGGCTGTTGCTGCGGGACAGCCCTATGACCTGTTGGTCACCGATATCCAGATGCCGGAGATGGATGGCTGCACCTTGACGCAGGAGCTTCGTCGTCGCGGCATGGCGCTGCCGATCATTGCGCTGACGGCGCATGCGATGGCCGACGATCGGGCGCGCTGCCTGGCTGCCGGCTGCGATGACTATGCGACCAAGCCGATTGACCGCGCGGCCTTGATCGACGTGTGTGGCCGTTGGTTGGCGCAGGCTGCCGGACGACCGACAGCGGGGCACTCGCGTGAGGCCTCCGGCTAAAGTCTGGACTGGCGGGGCCGACACAGGATGAGCAGCCAGTTTTGTGGAAATAAATCGATGAGTGCAGTGCCCCCCCGTCTCCCGGACGCACGTGCTGCGGCGTCTCTGCCGGGCGTGAGTGTTGAGGTGATTGAATTGATGCGGTCGATCGGGGCTGCCGAGGCCACGGCGGCTGAGATCAGCGCGGCGCTCAGCCGTGACCTGACGCTGACCGCACGCGTGCTGAAAGTAGTCAACTCCGCGTACTACGGCCAGTCGCGTACGATCGCGTCGGTGGAACGGGCGGTGGTGGTGCTTGGCTTTCCCGCCGTACGCAGCATCGCCATGGCCGCGGGGTGTTTCCGGCTCCGGCGGATGGGCAGCGGGGTGGCCGGGATTACTCCGGAGTCGCTGCTCAGCCACGGCTTGGCTGTGGCGCTGGCCAGTCGCCAGCTGGCGCGCGGGCGTTCCGGACTGTGTCGGGAAGAGGCATTCATGGCCGGGCTCCTGCATGACTTCGGTCTGCTGCTGGAAATGCACGGTGCACCCGCCGAATTTGCCGACCTGACCGCCCGGATACCGAACGAGGAGGCGCCGGGCCCCTCCGCCTGGCTTGACTTGGAGACGGAACTCTTCGGCGGCTCGCATGGGCACAGCGCCGCGGCGGTGTTCGCGGAGTGGCAGTTGCCTGAGCGTATCGTCGGCGCCGTCGCGGCCCACCATGCGCCGTTGGCGGCCGCTGAGTCACTGCGCGAACTCGCCGCCGTGGTCGCGCTCGCGGACAGCCTGGCGGCAGATGCCGGGCTGGGCTTTGCAGGTGTCTCGGAGCCGAGGAGGGCGGACGAGGACGTCCTTGAGTATCTGGGGTTCGACTGGTCTGAGCGCGCTGGCCTGCAGGACAGCATTCGTGAGGAATTCAGCGGCCTGCAGGGGATTCTGGGTGATGACAGCTGAGTCGTCCTGGCACGCGCTGTTCGACGCGCTGCCGGATCCGGCGTGCATGCTGTCCGAAGAGGGCATCATTCTCGCGGTCAATGCCGCCTGGGCGGAATTCGCCATGGAAAATGGCGGCGATCCGACCGCGATCGGCCCAGGTGTCGATTATCTCGCCGGCTGTGATACAGATCGCCTGGCGTCCGAGGATCATGATCCAGCGATGATGAGTGTGGCGAGCATCATCGATACACTCGGCGATGTGCTGGCCGGCAGGATGACGCAGACAGTCTGCGAGTATCCCTGCCATGCGCCGTGGATGCGGCGCTGGTTCCTCATGCGAGCCCGGGGATTCGCGGTGAATGGCGAGCGCCGCGTGCTGGTGACCCACACGGACATCACGGTCTCCCGGCGGACCTGGGAGGATCGGCGTGAGCACCTGGAACTGTTCGAGGCCCTTGGCAGTCAGCCGGGGATCGCGCTGTGGGAAATGTCGGTCACGACGGGACACGTCAGCCACGCCGCCGGTCTGCTGCGGCTGTTGGGATATCCCGAGACGGCGCCAAGTCACGCGACGCCTGCCTGGCAGCGCCTCGTAGCCCGGGTCGAGCGCCGCAGGCTGCTCGACTGGCTTGGTCGTGCCCGGCAGGGGGTGGCCACAGAGCATACCTTCGCCGATGAAGTACGGCTGCGGCACTTTTCCGGGCACTCCCTCTGGGTGCTGGCGATCGCGCGGGTGGTGGCATGGAGCCAGGACGGCAGGCCGACGCGGATTGCCGGCATGGTCATCGACATTTCCGCTCGGAAGCGTCTGGAGCATCTGCTGGCACAGGAACGTCGTGTCTACGAGCGGTTGTCATTGATCGCCAGCAACACTGACAACCTGGTGATTTTCACCGACCGCGCCGGGCGGACCACCTGGGTCAATGAAGGGTTCACCCGGGCGACGGGTTTCACCCTCGACGACATCCGCGGCCGCAGACCGGGCGAGCTCCTGCAAGGCCCCGGGACCGATCCCGCGACCATCGGGTTGATCCGCGCGGCGGTGGCGCAGGGTGAGCCCGTGACGGTCAAGTTGCTGAATTACACCAGAGCGCGACGCCCCTACGAGGTGCAGGCGGAAATCAAGCCGATTCATGATGCTGCCGGCAGCGTGACCGGGTTCATGGCCGTGCAGACCGACATCACCGAGCAGAGCAAGCGCGCGAGCGAGCTGCAGCGTCTCTATGCGCAGCTCCATGCACTGACCGAGCTGGTCCCGGGCGGCCTGTATCAGTACCGCGTGACCCCGGACAACGATCATGTCCTCGATTACTGCAGTCAGCAGTTCCGTGAGCTTCACGGCTTGGACGAAGACGACGCCGTGGATGTGCTGCGTGAGTTGCAGCGACGGATTCCGCCCGACGATTACGCCACCCTCTTCCGCCAGGTCGAGGGGGTGCTCGGCACCTGCGAGTTGCTCGCCTACGACTACCGGGTCCTGCTGGATGACGGTGGCGTGCGCTACATCTCCGGTGTCTCCCGGTCGATGGTTCAGGCGGATGGCTCGACGGTGTTTCACGGCTTCGTGCGGGATGTGACGGCGCGGCGGGCCATGGAGCGCCGACTCAGGGAGTCTCATCAGCGCTTCACCGACATCGCCAGACTGACCCATGAGGTGCTGTGGGAAACCGACGCCGATGCCAGACTGAGCTTCGTCAGCGACAATGTCGAGGAGATCCTGGGCTATCGGCCCGCTGACCTCATCGGCGAGACCCTGCTGGTGCTCTGCGAGCCGGCGGCGCAGGCTGGGATTCAGGAAAACATGGGCAGCGTGCGTGCCCGCCGCCAGGAGTTTCGCGACTACCATTTCCCGGCCCTTGACGTGGCGGGGAACCGACGTTGGCTGGAGTTCAGCGGGACGCCGTTGCTCGGTGTCGACGGGTCGCTTGCGGGGTATCGGGGATCGTTCAGCGATGTCACGGCGCGCGTCAAGGCGGCCCGCAAGCTGCGCCTGAGCGAAGAGCGCTTCGAGCGAGCGGTGCGCGGCAGTACCGATGGCCTGTGGGACTACACCGTCGCCAGCCGGTCCATCTGGGTGTCGGCCAGGATGGAGGAGCTGCTTGGCTCCCCGCCGGAGGCGGCCCGTGCCGGCCACCGCCCGTTGCTGACTCTGCTGCGCAGGCTCCATCCCGGCCACCATGCCACAATGCGGGCCGCCTGGCGGGCTCATCACGATTCCGGCTGCCCGTTCGACGTCGTGGTCCAGCTGCGGGTGGCGGATTTCGCGTGGCGGTGGTTCCGGGTCCGGGGTGAGCTGACTCGCAGTGAGTCTGGTGAGGTCGTGCGGATGTCCGGCTCGGTGTCTGACGTTCACGAATGGCAGCAGGCCCGCGAGCGCCTGGAGTGGCAGGTGCTGCATGATCAACTGACGGGGCTGTCCAACCGCGAACTGTTCATGGATCGTGTTGGCCAGCTGCTCTATCGTCAGCGCGAGGAGCCGGGGCTGCGTGCCGCCGTGTTCGCCATGGACTTCGACCGGTTCAAACAGGTCAATGACGTCCATGGGCACGCCGTCGGGGACGAACTGCTCCGGCGGATCGGCGTGCGGTTGCGCGAGGAGACCTCCGGCAGTGACATCGCCTGCCGCTTCGGCGGGGACGAGTTCGCCGTGCTGTTGCCGGGGGTAAGCACCGTCGAGGAGGCGAGAGTCCGTGCTGAACGGTTACATGCCGCGCTGGGTCAGCCGTATCAGCTCGAGGGCGGTCTGGAGATCGTCTGCTCAGCGAGTATCGGGGTGCTCTATCTCGAGGCGGCAAGCTACGCGAGCGCCGACGCCGTGCTGCGCGATGCGGATGCGGCGATGTATCAGGCCAAGGCCTCCGAAGGGCGGGTACAGTTCTTCGACGGTCGCCTGCGCGAACGGATGGCCCGGATGGCGCACCTTGAGCAGGGCCTGCGTCAATGCATCGCCAATTGTGAGTTGATGCTGCGTTACCAGCCGGTGATCTCATTGGAGACCGGGCAGATCACTCTGCTGGAAGCGCTGGTGCGTTGGCGGCGGTCAGGCGACGAGGAGCTCGTGCGACCAGATGAGTTCATTCCCTTGGCCGAGGAAACAGGGCTTATCGTGGATATCGGGCGCTGGATCGCGGATCAGGCCTGTGCCGATCTCGTGGCCATGCGGGCTCAGGTGCCTGCGATGGCGTCATTGCGGATGGGTATCAATGTCTCGCGTCGGGAACTCGTGGAGTCGGACTATGTGGACTGGCTGCAGGAGCGGGTCGCTGCGCATGGGTTGCGGCCGCAGGATCTGATGCTGGAGATCACCGAGACGGCTTTCGTCGACACGCGCTATGACATCAGCGAGACCGCCGCAGCGCTGCGCGATGCCGGTTTCCTGCTGGCGCTGGATGATTTCGGCACCGGTCAGTCGTCGCTCAACAGCCTGCATGAACTGCCCATCGGTGTGGTGAAGATCGACAAGAAATTCATCCGTGAACTGACCAGCCGACAGAGTTTCATGGCCATCGTGCACGCCATTGTCACGCTCGGGCACTACCTGGAGCTGCAGGTGATCGCCGAAGGGGTGGAGTCGGAAACAGAGGTGGCGGCATTGCAGGGCATGGACTGTGCCATGGGCCAGGGGTTTTTCTTTTCCCGACCGGTTGATCGCGACGGGATTATCGCGCTCGCGCGTGCGCGCCAGGTGCAGGCTGTAGAGGGGGCTCAGGCGTGCCTTGCGAGCTGGCCGTCGTCGAGGCGACTTGTAAACGGAGAACAGGCGCATGGGTGAGGGCTCTGCAGCTGACGCCGACCGTGCCTTGAAACGGCCACGGCGTCTGCCGACTCTTGAGGTGGCGACCAGCCAACTGCTGGTTTATCTGCGCGACCCGGAGATTCCTGATCAGCGGATACTGTCTTTGCTGCAGCTGGATGTCGCACTGTCGAGTACGGTATTGGCGGTGGCCAATTCGCCGTTCTACGGGCTGCAGCGACGGGTGGATTCTTTGCATCAGGCCCTGCGTATACTGGGTTTCAATGCCTTGAGGAATCTCATTTACGCCGCCACCATCCAGCGCCTGTTTCGTGGGGGGCGAATCTGTTCGAATTTCGATGCCAAGTGTCTCTGGTACCACGCGTCCACCACGGGCGCGGCCGCGCGTCGGCTGGCGTTGCAGGTCGGCGGCGTCGATCCCCAGCAGGCGTTTCTTGCTGGGCTGTTGCATGACATCGGCCACATTGTCGCGATTCAGATTGATCGCGATGCCTACTGTGGTGTCATCGGACAGCGCCACGAGGCCTGGCTGGCGGCCGAGGTAGAGGCCTTTGGTCTGGATCACGCGGCACTCGGCGCAGAAGCCCTGCGCTTCTGGCGGTTTCCGGACTGGGCTGTGGCCTTGGTGGCCGAACATCACGCCCCGGTGGTTGATGCCGGGCCGGATACCGCGCTGTTGCGTGTCTGTCAGTTGGCAGACAGCCTGTCGGGGACCCTGGCGGGCAGCTTTGAGCTTGATCTGCCCGCGGAGACGCTGGCCAGGCGTGCCGCCGCTGCGGGTGTTGCCGAGTCGACAGTCGAGACGGTCCGTGCGCAGGTGTTGCTCGAATGTCCGGCGATCTAGCCCGGGTGCCGGTTGATGGCTGATTTCTTCGTTGGTCGACAGCCGATCGTGGACGGCCGCGGAAGGACGGTGGCCTATGAACTGCTGTTCCGTCAGGATCCGGCCGTAGCAGCCGCGGCCGGAGACCCCTACGGCGCCATGGATGGTGATGTTGCGACGGCGCAGGTGATCGCAGGGATTCACGGCGGTGCCGGCCTCAAGGCCCTGTCAGGGGGGCGCCGGCTGTTTATCAACGCCACGCGTCACACCTTGACCAGCGGCTTGTTCACCACGCTGCCACCCGAGAGCGTGGTGGTGGAAGTGCTGGAGGATGTCGAGGTCGACGAGACGCTGGTGCGCGAACTCCACGCGTTGAAGAAGGCCGGATATCGAATTGCACTGGACGACTGGACCGAGCGCAGTCGCCAGCAGGCGCTGCTGCCGTTGGCCGATATCATCAAAGTCGAGATTCCGGCATTTTCGTCACGTGCGCTGGCCGAGACGACAAAGTCTCTGCTGCGACGTCGCCTCATGTTGCTTGCCGAGAAGGTGGAGACGCGGGAGCAGCACGCGCTCTGCGAGAGCCTCGGTTTCAAGCTGTTTCAGGGCCACCTTTACGCCAGACCGCGGCTGATCCGCAACCGTCAGCTCAATCCGGTGCGCCGGACGGCGCTCAGAATGCTCAGCGAGCTGCAACATCCCAATATCGATCTGGGAGATGTCAGCCTGCTGATCACCCAGGACCCCGGGTTCGCCATCCGGGTGCTGCGGCTGTGCAATAGCGCCCTGGTCTCCGGTTCGCGCAGTTTCGCAGATATTCCGACCGCAGTGAGTTTCCTGGGGACCCACCGGCTGCAGCAGCTGGCCAGTCTCATCGCTTTCAGTGGTCTGGGGGCGAGTACAGAAGATGGCGAGCTGTTGCGGGTCGCCCTGACACGCGCCCGGGCCTGCGAGCTGCTCGCATCCCGCCACGGCGCCGATGCCTCGGCGGCGTTTCTCGTGGGGCTGGTGTCCATGGCCGAGCGGATGCTGGGCATCGAGGTCGCGGTGCTGGCCGAGGAGATGGCCTTGGCCGAAACCTCCCGGCGCGCCCTCGCCGGCGAGGATAGCTCGCCCCTGGGCGGCTGCCTTGCGCGGGTCCTGGCGTTTGAGGCGCCGGGCAGCCAAACGGGCGACGACATGGCCCAGACCCGCCGCTTCGGCATGGCCTATATCGAGGCGATGCGCTGGGCCAACGAGGTGATCGAAGGCTCACTAGGCGCCGAGTCAGGCTGAGTGACTCACGGCCGTTGCCTGGACGGCACGGCGCCATGGTCGGACGAAACCTCCGATCATGGCGCCGTGCCAGTTTCCTTCAGGACATGCCGTGAGCGTCAGCGTGAGGCCAGCTGCACCGCACGATTGAAGTTCCGGATTTCGCGGTTCATCCGGGTGGCGAGCCGATGGGCCGCGTCGACAGCCTCATCGCGGTCGCGGATGTGATCACGCTGGTCGGCACGCGAGAGTCCATCGACGCAGGCCGCATAGGCCTCAATGGCCGTGACCAGGCTGGCCACTTCCTGCTGTGCCTGCATCATTTCAGCCTCGGAGGCTGCAGCGCCGGACGGGATCTCGATCGAGGAAATGTCAGGGGCCTCGCAGGCCAATGCGTGACCGGAAATCAGCAGGGTGGCCGCAAGGGCTGTCAGGTAACGCTGCATGGGGCTCTCCTAGGTAAAGCCGTGGGTTGGGACAGAACTTCATCAGGTGTGCAGCGGTCAACGCTGACACCCGCGAGCCGTGCGCTGTACTGCGCGACTCAGGTTCCGCTTTCGGCAGTGAAGGGAAAGACTTTAGGCTGCTGCGTCGCCCGGGCGCCGGAAGTGTGAACCACATCTCACGCCAGGGGAGGGCGTAGGTGCGCCTCGTCACATCCTGCGGTGTCCGGCCGGCGCGTCACTCAAGATCGGCCTGGTGACGCCGACAGGGGCTGCAGACGCGCTTGTCCGATGTTTCGTGTCGGACGATAGGACCAGGCCATGTCCTTTGGGTGAGACCATGTACAGGCAGTTATCCCTATCTACCCGCCCGCCCCCGGCAACTGACACCCTCGATGGGATCCCAGGCGCGCGGGGCGTGTGGCGCACGCTGGGCGGTTCGCTGCTGCTCGCGCTGCTCACGCTCTGTGTGCTGCTGGCGCTACCCCGTCTGCCCAAAGGCAATGTCGTGGTTGCCGCCGAGACTTTTCTGCCGGGCCGCAGCCACAGCGCGCCCTTGGTGCTGGCCTACTTCGGCTTTCCCGGCTGTGTAGACACCTGCTCCGCGGCGCTGGCAGAGCTGTCGATACTGCGTGCCAGGCTCGAGTCCCAGGGTCTGCAGCGACACGTCGAATTCGCCTTCGTCAATATCGACCCGTGGGCCGATCATGCTGCGCTGGAAGCCTGGATGAGCGGCTTCGATCCAGCCATCACGGCCTACCTTCCGGGCGAGGACGGACTCGTGCTGCTGGAACGGCGTCTCGGCCTGGTGCTCCGCCCCGTGGCCGGACGCGGCCACAGCCACGCGGACTATTTCGTGCTGCTACGGCATTCCCCGGACAGTCACTGGACGGTCATCGACCGCAGTCGGCGTCCCGATGGGGCACGTCTCGAACGCCTGGCTCGCGTGGCGGACGAGCGCGTGTCCGCCACGCTCTCCGCAGGCATGCTGCATACCCAAAGTCACTGACCAAGGTCAATTTCATGGATAGTCACAACGCCGGACTCAAAACCTGGTTTACCGAAGCCCTGGCTTCACTGTATGCCTGGGCCCGCGTGCCGAAGCACAGCGAACAGCGGCGCAAGTTCGATGCGGACTTCCGCGCAGCCGATACGCAGATGCTGATGATCATCGCAGCCCACTGGCCGGTCGCCGTTCTGCTCACCAGTCTGCCGCACGGCACATGGCTGCTGGGGCTGCTCGGCGGTGGGCTGATCGTCGGCCTTGCCGCTGGCGCCTGGTGGCTGTATCGAGGCCAGTGGCAGGCGCGCGTCGTCATGGGAACCTGTCTGATGCTCTTCTCGGCACTGTTCATCGAGCAGAACATGGGTCGCATCGAGTTCCACTTTCACATCTTCGCTGCATTGGCTCTGCTGGTCCGCTATCGCGATCCGACGCCGCTCCTGGCCGCGGCGGGCGTGATCGCCACCCATCACATCGTCTTCAATTACTGTCAGGCGGCCGGGTTGACGATCGCCGGCATGCCGATCATGGTGTTCGACTATGGCACGGGGCTGGACATCGTGCTTCTGCATGCGGCGTTCGTGATCGCCGAGGTTGTGATGCTGATGTTCCTGTCGGTGCAGATCAGTCGAGCCTTCCAGCAGAGCGTCGTGCTCGAGGAGTCGATCGAACGCGTCGCCAGGTCCGGAGACTTCGGGATTCGCGTGGACCGGGCGCCAGCCGGTCCCCTCGGTGCGTTCAACACGCTGATGGACGCGCTGGATGGTGCGGTGCGCGACACCATGACGACGGTCGAGACCATCGCCGCCGGGCGCTTCGAACGGCGTACCGCAGCTGATGGCGATGGCCTTGGCGATTTGGCGCGCCTGGCCCAAGGTGTCGCCGACGCCGGCGAGGCGCTGCAGTTCAACATGGAAGAACTGGCTCGGGTGATGCAGGGGCTCAAGTCGGGCGACTTTTCCATCCGGATGGATGCGCGCGTGCCAGAGCGTTTCCGCGCGGCGGTGGACTCGGCGATGGGTAACCTTGAACAGGTGTTCGGCGAGCTCGAGCAGCTTGCGGATGGGCTGGCTGCGGGGGAGTTTTCCCAGCGGCTGGAGTTCAACGCACACGGCCAGGTGGCGCGCATGCAGTCGGCCTTGAACGCTGCCCTCGACTCGGTGGACGAGGCGATTGATGGAATCAGCGATGCCTGCGAGGCACTCGCGGATGGCGATCTGACCGCGCGTGTCGAGGGTGTCTTTCCGGGGCGGTTACAGCAGTTGCAGCGGGCATTCAATACAGCCAGCGAGAAGCTCGATGCGTTGGTGATTGAGGTATCGCGCGCCGGGGAGCAGGTGGCGAACCAGTCCGCCACGGTCGCCAGCAACAGCGGGCTGCTCAACGAGCGTACGGTCCGTCAGGCGGCCTCGCTGGAACAGACGGCGGCTTCCATGGAGGAGATGGCCGCAGGTCTCAAGGAGACCGCGTCCCAGACGCGGGAGGCCGTCGCTCTGGCCGAGCGCAGCGAACAGCTGGTGGACCATGGCGTGGAGGTCGGCGGGCGCACGAGTGAGGCCATGGGGCGTATCCGCGAAGCCAGCGCCCAGGTCAGTGAGATCACCACTTTGATTGACAATATCGCCTTCCAGACCAACCTGTTGGCGCTGAACGCTGCGGTCGAGGCCGCCCGTGCCGGCGAGCATGGCCGCGGATTCGCGGTGGTCGCCACCGAGGTGCGCAGCCTTGCGCAGCGGGCGGGCAATGCCGCGGGCGAAATCCGTGCGCTGGTGGAGCGTACCGGCGACATCGTTGCTGAGGGCAGCACGCTGGTGGAGGAGAGCGGTGGCGCACTGACGCGTCTTGGCGAGTCGGCGCGGGAGGTCAAACGTGTGGTCGCGCAGATCGCCAACGCGGTCAACGAACAGTCGACCGGGGTCACTCAGGTGAACCAGACGATCAACGATCTCGATCAGATCACCCAGGACAACGCTCGTTTCGTCGAGGAATCCACTGCGGTGGGCCGCCGCCTCAGCGACGAGTCCCGAGGCCTGGGTGAGCTGATCTCCCGGTTTCGCACCGCCGCTTCCGAGGCGAATACAGGCGCCGTGACGGTGTCCGCAGATGTTGCCAGGGTGAAGGGCAGCCGTCCGACGGCGCCGGTGGCCTGAGACAGGTGACTCAGGCGATGTCCGCAATATCGAAGCGGGTGGTGAACATGCCGACAAACTCCACCAGAGAGTGCAGTTCTGCCGTACTCTCCAGACGCAGCATCGCGTAGGCGGCTTCGCGGTCGAAGCTGACCAGCCGCCCGGCAACCACCTGCGGTTCGGTGTCCTCAGGCAGCTGTACGTGCACGGTGACCGGCGTCTCGGCGCGCCCCTCCGGGGTGTCCTCGAGATCGACCGATTCGACCAGCTCTTCGGCAGGGATTCGAATACGGCAGCCGTTAAGACTGACATCGCGAATCACGGCACGGGAGAATTCGGTCTCGCCCAGCTGTACCCGACAGGGCAGATAGCAGTTCAGGCGTGGATGACGCCGCAGCGAGTGTGTCTGTACATTGTTGGGATAGGCGACCACCGTCAGTGGGTAGGGCTTGGTCATCCTGCCAAGCACCGGCGTGCGGAAACCGATGATCATCCCGTCGTTCATGTACCGTAGCGTCAGACTGTCGTCCTCCGAGAAGGCGGCGGTGATCCCCAGGGGGAGATGTGCTTCCGGGGTCTCGATCAGCAGATACTGATGGTCTTTCCAACCGATGATGCGCGACCACATTCGCCCGCTGAGTCTGGCGCTTTCCACGCTGATACGCGTCCCCACGTCGGGCATGACGACCGGCGTCCTGCCGTCATCTGCTGGCTTGGCGGTCATCGAGGCTCCTTTATTTCAGGGCGGGTACTGCGCCTGCCGGCAACGTCGCCCGAGTAGACCTCGGCGTTGCGTACTCCAGCAGACTGAGCAGGGTCAGAAGGTCGGAAACATTGCCGCCGAGCATCTGCGCCAGCGGCGAGGCCCCACGTCCATAGGGCAGCGCAGCCTCGTCACGGAGCCACGCAGCCGCGGAACCCTCCGGCGGGAGGATACCTGTGATCGCAGCGTCGATCGCCATGAGCGTGCTGATTCGTTCGAGTTGGTCGCGATGAAGGCGACTGCGTGCACTGCTGCGCTGCCAGCGCCGGATACTGGCCGGTGTGCTGGCCAGCAGGGTGGCCTGTTCGCGGGGGCTGAGCGACCAGCGCTTCGCGAGGTGGAAGAATGCTCGCAGGCCGATCGGTGAGAGGCGTGACCACCCGCCGGGCGGCTGTGTATTGGCGCGCGCTTGGGGGGCGCCCGGCTGACTGGGCCGGGCGCTGTCAGAACAACTCGACACTGCCTTGTTCCATGGAGGTCTGGGCGACTGGCCGAGCGCGCATCCGGTTCTCGCGCCGCTGACGCAGCGTGCCGATCTTGTCGGCAAGCACCGGAATGCAGCTCAGGGGATCATCGGCGTCTTTCACGGAAGCATGGACTTCGACACGCAGGTCGGTCAGGCGGGAGACCGCTTCGGCGGCCGTACCCAGCGCCTGTGAGGAGATATCCTCGAACTGCAGGGACCGTACTGCATCCGCCACGGTCTTTTGCAGGTTGGCATTGATCGGTGCGAGCTCAGCCATCAGTTTCTGGCGAATCTCGCTACGCGCCTTCTCAGCGCGCGTGAGCGTCTGCGCGATCCGTTCCTTTTCGGCCGTGGTCTTGGCCACATCGAAAGACACCAGGCCGCGTGCGTTGTTCTGGACGCGAGCGACCGCTTCGCGTGTCTCTTCTACGCGTTCGCGAATCTGTTCGTTGAACTCGGCGGAGCGTTGCGAGAGTTTCCGGACCTCGTCGGCCACCACGGCGAAGCCGCGGCCGGCCTCGCCTGCGCGCGCCGCCTCGATGCTGGCATTGAGGGCGAGCAGGTTGGTCTGTTCCGCAAGACTGCGCGCCTCCTCAAGGACGCGGAAAATGCCATGCAGGTGTTGCAGCATGTTCTCCGTGTCATTGGCCATGGCAACGCTCTGGGAGCTTACGCTGACCAGCGCTTCCATGAAGTTCTGCAGGGCTTCCGCGGTCGCCGCGCTACCACCATCCTCTGAGGTGTCGGCGCCACCGCCCAAGCTCTTTTCCAACAGCTCGCTCTGGGAGCGGGCGATCGCGTGGAGGCGATTGAAGCTCGCAGAGAGCTCGGCCACCGACTCGCTGATCAGGTTCTGCACGCGGTGGATTTCAAGCTCGATACCCTCGACATCCTGATCGAGTTCAGTGTCCAGTCCTCGGACCAGACTGACCAGCGCATCGCGATTGATCGGCGGCGAGGTCGCACCGGGCGTCTGGAGGATCGCCCGCCACAACGTTATGCCGGCGCTGACCACGACCGCTGCGGCGAGCGTACCCACCAGCGCACTCCCAGCCAATACGCCGGAGAGCAGCAGTCCCAGGGCGCCGGCGAGCGTGGCTACGGCGAAAGAGAGCAGAGCCAGATCCTTGGTTTTCATATGCTGTCATGCCTGAGTCGGAGTGAACTGGAGTGTGTATCGGCCATCCTGCCCCCTAACTTGAGGGTGCTGGCGACATAAAACCGTGTGCTGTGTCACGCGATTTGCGCTGCGCGACCACCGCTGTGGTCCAGCAGCGCTGCGGCGATGTCGCCGAGCGGCAGCACCGCGCCCGCGGCACCGAGTTTCACCGCTTCGCCCGGCATCCCCCAGACCACGCTGCTTGGCTGGTCCTGGGCGATCGTCGTGGCGCCGGCCTCGCGCAGTGCCAGGAGTCCCCGGGCTCCGTCTGCGCCCATGCCCGTGAGCAGCGCGGCACAGACGTTCGGGCCGGCAGCCTCTGCCAGGGAATCAAACAGCACGTCCACGCTGGGTCGATGCCTGTTGACCGGCTCGTCGTCGCCGATGCGGCAGAGATAACGTCCGCCGCTGCGCTGGATGCGCAGATGTCGGCCGCCTGGGGCGATGTAGGCATGTCCCGGCAGGACGACCTCGCCATCCTCGGCCTCCTTGACACTAATCGCGGCCAGTGCGTCTACCCGACGGGCAAACGCGGCACTGAAACGCGGTGGAATGTGCTGGGTGATCACCACGCCCGGTGCATCGGGAGGCAGTGCACACAGCACCTGCTGAATGGCCTCGGTGCCTCCTGTGGAGGCGCCGATGGCGAGCAGCTGGTCGGTGGTACGCAGGTGTCTGCGCCGAAGGGGCAGGGTGCGGGGGTTCGACACGGCACCGGTGGCTGTACCCGTGGACGCTCCCGCTGAGGCGGCGTGCAGTGCCCGTACCCTGGCGCCGGCGGCCGCACGCACCTTGGCACGCAACTCGTCGGCGAGAAGTTCAAGGCCTGCCTCGACATCGAGTTTCGGCTTGCTGACGAAGTCAAAGGCGCCAAGAGCCAGGGCATCGAGGGTGACGTCTGCGCCTTTCTCGGTGAGTGAGGAGACCATGACCACCGGCATGGGATGGAGGCGCATGAGATTGCGTAGAAACGTCACACCGTCCATCCTCGGCATTTCGACGTCGAGAGTGAGGACGTCAGGGCTGAGTTGCTTGATACGCTCGCGGGCGATGTAGGGATCACCTGCGGTACCGACCACTTCGATGTCTGGCGCGTCATTCAGCATTGCGGTGAGCAGTTTTCGGATCAATGCCGAGTCGTCAACGACCAGGACACGGATGATTCTCGATGCGGGCTGTTCCATGAGCATGGCCTCCTGTCGCAGCACTCGGTAGGGTCAGAAAAGCTCGGCGCTGCCGCGTACCGGCTTGTCCATGGTGCGCAGATAGCGCGTCTCGGCCACCGCGACGGCGCCAGAGTCAACCGGCGGCAGCCGGCGAACCAGCACGCGTCCCGTCGCGGGGTACATCAGCAGTTTGCGGGGTTGGTCCCCCCCAAGATCCTCGCCGCCGACGGCCAGCTCTTCCAGGGCAACGAAGCGACGGACGAATTCGATGTTTCGCGCACCGACATCGGAGAGGTTGGCCAGTACCCGCGCGCCGCCAAACAGCTTGACCTGAAGCCGTGCCCTGGATGCGCCGCGGCTGAGCAGTGCGTTGATCAGGCTTTCCATGGCGTAGGCACCGTAGCGGGCGCCGCTGGAGAGCAGTCCGCCCTGGCCCTCCTGCGGCCCTGCATCTGGCAGCAGAAAGTGATTCATGCCGCCGATGCCGCGGACAGGGTCGTGGATGCAGGCGGCAACACACGAGCCCAGTAGCGTGGCGATGACTTCATCGGCGTTGGCGACGTGATAGCGGCCAGGGAGGAGCTTGAACACGTGAGCGTTGAGACGTGGGTCGAAGTAAGCTCGCTCCTGGTCTGTGCTCATTCCCGTGCCCCGGTCCTGGCGGGGGCGTAGACGGTGTTGCCGCGTGACTGGAAGAGGTCGGCGCAGTGGCCGAAGCTCTCGGAATGTCCGGCAAACAGCAGCCCCTGGGGGTGCAGCAGTGGCTGGAAGCGCTCGAGAATGCGCCGCTGGGTGGGTTTGTCGAAGTAGATCATGGCGTTGCGGCAGAAGATTGCATCCAGTGGCCCACGTACCGGCCAGTCGGGCGCGATCAGATTCATTGGCCGGAACCGCAACAGTTGCCGCAGTTCCGGGCGCACCCGGACGAATCCTGCCTTGCTGCCAGTGCCCTTGAGGAAGAAACGCTTGAGGCGGTCGTCGCCCAGCGCGCTGACGCGGTCGATCGCATAGACGCCAAGCTCGGCGGCCCGAATCGCTCTGGTGTCCAGGTCGCTGGCCAGAATGCTGACCTGGGTCGCCTGGTCGCCCAAGGCTTCGACCGCGGTGATCGCCATGGAATAGGCTTCCTCACCCGTAGAGCAGGCCGCCGACCACAAGGTGATGGAGCCGCGGACGATCTGCTGCTGCAGCAGCGATCCCAAGGTGGCGAAGTGGTGGGCTTCGCGGAAGAAGGCGGTCAGGTTGGTGGTCAGGGCATTGACCAGTTCCTCGAACTCTGCCGCATCGCGTTCGATCAGGGCGAGGTACTCGGTGAAGGACGTCAGCCCCGTGGCCCGGAGACGACGGGCCCCGCGGCGGTAGCCCAATTAAGCCTTGCCTTACCCAACCCAGATACCCGCATGGCTAGGGATTAAATACC
>JAFIFN010000089.1 GCA_020832005.1 Gammaproteobacteria bacterium
CGGACGGCCAGACCGATCGACATACTATTTGGCTTCCGGACTCGCCGCAATCGAAGTAAGCGATGGGTAAACGGCCCCTGTTACGGTGAATGGTATCCAGGGCCGAGTGCAACCGGCGCCCGATGTCTTCTTGACGAATGCACTGGGAACAGAGCCTGTTCGTGGAAGCGGTCCAGAACCCGACCGCAGCTGGGATTCGTCAGTTACCGAGTGCCGCAAGCTCTGTTCGCAGTTCCCTGCGTTCGCGGTTCAAGGCTTCGATACCCTCGCGATGCGGCCGAAAGCCGGCCTGGGCGTGCTCCAGGGCGCGCCGGCGCTCCTCGATGGATCGCTCGTGATCGCGCAGGGACATGCCGCCCCAGTTTCCACCTCTTTCCAGGAAGCCGATGCAGTCCGTACGGCTCGCATGGCCTCGCAGCCCCATGCTGCGCCCGACGTTGTAGCGCTGCCAATCCTCGGCGCAGTTCTGTCGCACATCATCGCGGAAGTCGTCTCGGGCGTTACGGGCGTCACGCAGGGCCGTCTGAGCCCATTCCATATCCCTGCGGGGCTGTGCAGCCTCTGCCTCGCGGCGCGCGATTTCGGACTCGATCCAGACCAACCGCTCGTCGAGTTCGCGCTGGCGCGACTCGGCAGCCTGACGCTGCGCAGCGGCGGTCTCGAGCGAGGACATTAGCTCGAGCGCCTCAGGGTAAACAACGCTGTCACGCGGTCCCCCGGCCAGGAACTCGATTAGACGTTCGAGCGCCGCCACCGGCTGGTCCGTCCCGGCCAGCGCACGCGCCTCGTAGAAGGCAAGATCCGGCAGTTCGAGATCCGGCGCGAGTTCACGCAATTCGGCGACGGCTGCCAGGGTGTCCGGATGATTCTCGCCGATCAGCGCCTGCTCGATCCGCGCGATGGCCAGATCAACCTGTACCTCCAACGGCAGCCCCGCCCCTGCCTGTGACCAGGCCGGTGCATGCCCGACAGGCACCAGCAGCGCCAGTGCCAACGCGATCGGCACGACCCGGCTGTGACCGAGTGTTCTCAAGATGCTCATTATCGATCGACTCCCGTTCCACCACCGCGCAGCTGCCCGCTGGCGATCCGCGCGCGCTCCCGCTCACGCGTCTCCAGGCGCGTAAGTTCGGTGTCACGCGCGGCATCAGCGCGGCTCAGGCACGTGGGCAATTCCTCCTCGTTCCAGCGTTGCAGGTTCTGCTCGTAGCGGTCACGGGCCTCCCGGTACTCCTGAAGCAGACGCCTGTCCTCCGCCCGGCGTCCCTGCTCGCACGGCGAATTCCAGTCAGAGCCTTCGCACAGGTAGAACCTCTGCACACCGCGCACCGGCGCTCCCGGGGCGCCGGCTTCGCAGGCCTGTTGGGCTTCAGAATGGCGCTGAGCGATCGCGGCACGCTCCGCCTCAAGTGCCGCGGAAACTTCGGCCTGGCGCCGCGCCTCGTCCGCCTCGCGGGCGCGTCCAAGTGCTGCCGCCATGCGGACGGCTACCGGATCGTTGGCCGGAGACTGTTGAGTATCCGCAGCAGCATCGGACTGCGCTGCCATCGACGAGCCGCAGACCTCACGCACCCGCCGCTCATGCGCGAGCCGCAGGTCGATGGTGGCAAATCTCGGATCTATCGCTTCGATCGACTCAACACGCACGCCCTCGCGATACAGCGCCTTCGCGCCCGCCTCCGACAGGAAATAAGCTGGCCCCGCACCCGGCCTCACCTGGAAGGCTTCGCGCCAGCTGGGAGAGGAAGGCACGGCCAGGTACGCGGCCGCTGAACCCTCGGGTACCAGTGTGTCGGGCCGGAAATCAATGAAGACCCGAGAGCCTACTGGGACGGCATGCTTCAGGCCGAACCCGTGCGGCAGGGCGATCGTGGCACGAAACAGCGAATGTGACCGCGGACCTGCCTCCTCGAAAATCTCAGGCGCGACGCCACCTGCACCGAGCCCGAACGGACGCACGATTGCATCGCCGCGCACCCGGCGCAACAAAACCCCGCGGGGCCCGCGGCTGCAAACCCGGGTACCCACCAGCCGGGCTGAGCGATTGACGGGCTGCGGTAGCATGTAGACGCCTGAGAACTCCTGGAGCGGTTCGCCCATCAACACGCCGAAACGCCAGCGCATAATGATCTGTACACCATCGACTACGTCGCGATCGGAAAAGCGATTCGTGGTAATCGCTGCGACCCGGGTTTCGCCGGAGGTCGTGGGTACGGGCTGGGCGCCGAGAGAACCGGCCGGCACCGTCGCAAGAAGCGCGACGCAGGTCAGCAGCGGGGGCAAGTACTTCAACTGCAACGTTAGCCTGCCTCGTCAGGATCCAGCCGGCACGCCAGGTGCGAGTGCATGCAAGCGGAAAAAATGCACGGTAGCCGATGGGTCTAATGGTCGCAGTGACCTGTTTCCCGTTTTGGGCGCTGTCTGCGGACCCCAAACGCAAACGCCGGGCATAAGCCCGGCGTTGCACTCAAACCATAACCCAGGCGCAGCGCCTGCGAGCTTTACTCGTCGCCGGCGGCTTCCTGCGCTTCCGCGGCCGGCTGGTCGACCAGCTGCACCAGTGCCATGGGGGCGGCATCTCCTGCGCGGAAGCCCATCTTGAGGATGCGCAGGTAGCCGCCCGGGCGGTCCTTGTAGCGCGGCCCCAGTTCGTTGAACAGCTTGCCGACGGCATCGCGGTTGCGCAGGCGATCAAAGGCCTGGCGTCGACGCGAAACGCCATCTTCCTTGGCCAGCGTGATCAGCGGCTCGATGACACGGCGCAGTTCCTTGGCCTTGGGCAACGTGGTGCGAATGGTCTCGTGCTCGACCAGCGATGCCGCCATGTTGCGGTACATCGCCCTGCGGTGTGAGCTGGTGCGACCGAGCGCGCGGCCCGCCTTACGGTGATGCATGACTCATATTCCTTCAGCAGTCTCAGGCCGACAGGGTGTCGGTGTTGCGCAGGCTCGCCGGCGGCCAGTTCTCCAGGCGCATGCCCAGGGCCAGACCGTGGCTCTCGAGCACTTCCTTGATCTCTGTCAGCGACTTCTTGCCGAGGTTCGGCGTGCGCAGCAGCTCGACCTCGGTGCGCTGCACCAGGTCGCCGATGTAGTTGATGTTCTCGGCCTTCAGGCAGTTGGCCGAGCGTACGGTCAGCTCCAGCTCGTCGACCGGACGCAGCAGCATCGGGTCGATCTGCGTGTCCATGCCGGTGGCGGCACCCTCGTCCTGACCCTGCAGGTCGACGAACACGGAGAGCTGATCCTTGAGAATGCCGCCGGCGCGCCGGATCGCCTCTTCGGGGTCGATCGTGCCGTTGGTCTCGATGTCGATGATCAGCTTGTCCAGGTCGGTGCGCTGCTCGACGCGGGCGGACTCGACCGTGTAGCTGACGCGACGGATCGGGCTGAACGAGGCATCGAGTTGCAGGCGGCCGATCGGCCGGGTCTGCTCGTCGAAGATCGACTGCTGCGTCGCCGGACGGTAGCCGCGGCCGCGCACGACCTTCAGCACCATCTTCAGCTCGCCGGCCTGGGTCAGGTTGGCGATCACCAGGTCGGGGTTGACGACCTCGATGTCGTGGTCGGTCTGGATGTCGCCGGCACAGATCGGGCCGGGGCCCTTCTTGGACAGCGTGAGTTCGGCCTCTTCACGGCCGTGCATGCGCAGCGACACCTGCTTGAGATTGAGCAGGATGTCGACGACATCTTCCTGCACGCCCTCGATGCTGGTGTACTCGTGGAGCACGCCTTCGATATCGGCCTCGACAATGGCGGCACCGGGCATCGACGAGAGCAGAATGCGACGCAGCGCATTGCCGAGCGTATGGCCGAAACCACGCTCGAAGGGCTCGATGACGATGCGGGCACGGCGCTCGCCCTGGGGCTGCACCTTCACCACGCGAGGCTTGAGGAATTCCGAGACGGACTGGTACATGGAAGTCACCTTCGCCTGATTACTTGGAGTAGAGCTCGACCACGAGGTTTTCGTTGATGTCGGGCAGGATTTCGTCACGTTCCGGCAGCGCCTTGACCACGCCCTGCATCTTCTCCTGGTCCACCTGCACCCATTCGGGCAGGCCGACCTGGGAGGCGATTTCCATGGAGGCCTTGATGCGCATCTGCTTCTGCGCCTTTTCGCGCACCGTGATGGTGTCGCCGGCGGAGACCTGGTAGGAGGCGATGTTCACGACCACGCCGTTGACCGAGATGGCCTTGTGAGAGACCAGCTGGCGGGCTTCGGCGCGCGTGGAGGCAAAGCCCATGCGATAGACGATGTTGTCGAGACGGCCTTCGAGGATCTGCAGCAGGTTCTGGCCCGTTGAGCCCTTCTTCTGCGCGGCGCGCTTGTAATAGAGACGGAACTGGCGCTCGAGCACGCCGTACATGCGGCGCAGCTTCTGCTTTTCACGCAGCTGGGTGCCGTAGTCGGACACCCGCGCACGCCGCTGGCTTGCGCCACCGGGGGGCACTTCCAGCTTGCACTTGGACTCCAGAGGACGCACGCCGCTCTTGAGAAACAGGTCCGTGCCTTCGCGACGGGCCAGTTTGCATGTGGGACCGATATACCTTGCCATAACGTCAAACCCTGCGCTTCTTGGGGGGGCGGCAGCCGTTGTGGGGAATCGGGGTCACGTCTTCAATCTCGATGACCTTGAATCCCACCGCGTTCAGCGCTCGCACTGCGGACTCGCGACCCGGACCGGGTCCCTTGACTCGCACCTCGATGTTCTTGACACCGTAATCCAGCGCCGCGTTGCCGGCCTTTTCGGCCGCCACCTGTGCTGCGAACGGCGTGCTCTTGCGTGACCCTCGGAAGCCGCAGCCACCGGAGGTCGCCCAGCTCAGGGTGTTGCCCTGGCGGTCGGTGATGGTGATGATCGTGTTGTTGAAGGAGGCCTGGATATGCGCGATGGCATCGAGGACCTGCTTCTTGACACGTTTCTTGGTACGGGTTGCTGGCTGAGCCATCGTCTGCCTACCTGGGCCTGCTCTTCACAGAGCGTTATTCAATAGTTACTTGCGAACTGCACGGCGAGGGCCCTTGCGGGTACGCGCATTGGTGCGCGTGCGCTGGCCACGAACCGGCAGGCCACGACGATGGCGGATGCCGCGAAAGCAGCCTAAGTCCATCAGTCGCTTGATGTTCATCGATATGTCACGGCGCAGGTCACCCTCGACCATGAAACGCGCGACTTCGTTGCGCAGCCGCGTCACCTCGGCTTCAGTGAGGTCCTTGACCTTCGCGTTCGGCTCCACGCCGGACTGCGTGCACAGCAGCCGGGCGCGCGAGTTGCCGACCCCGTAGATGTGGGTCAGCGCAATCACGATATGTTTCTGCAGCGGCAGGTTGATGCCAGCAATGCGGGCCATATAACCAGTTCCCTAAGTGTTCAGATTCTCAATGCCTGGCGCGCCCGAAAAAGCTGCTGCTTCGGGAACACTCAGGCCACATGCACGGCCACGGCGAAGCCCACAGCCCCGCGCGTAGCCGACCATAATACCGCGAGCAGACGCACAATGCGAGCGCAAAGCTTTAGCCCTGGCGCTGCTTGTGGCGGGCGTCCGTGCAGATCACGCGCACGACCCCATTGCGCCGCACAATCTTGCAATTGCGGCAGATGCGCTTGACCGATGCGCGTACCTTCATGACTCCATCCTCGAAACGGTGTGCTTGGACCCTGCTGGCGAGCCGCGGCCCATCAGCGGGGCTGACCCGGACGGCCGTAGCCGCGCAGGTTGGCCTTCTTCATCAGACCATCGTACTGCCGCGACATCATGTGCGCCTGGAGCTGCGACATGAAGTCCATGGTCACGATCACGATGATCAGCAGTGATGTGCCGCCGAAATAGAACGGCACATTGAATTCCAGAATCATGAACTCGGGCAGCAGGCAGACCGCGGTGATGTAGATCGCGCCCCACATCGTAAGGCGGGTGAGCACCTTGTCGATGTAGTCGGCAGTCTGCTGGCCCGGCCGGATACCCGGAATGAACGCGCCCGAGCGTTTGAGATTGTCTGCCGTCTCACGCGCGTTGAACACCAGCGCCGTATAGAAGAAGCAGAAGAAGATGATCATGCTGGCGTACAGCAGGATGTAGATCGGCTGACCCGGCTGCAGCGTGGCCCCGGCGGCCTGCAGCCAGCCCATGCCCTCGGCGGTGCCGAACCACGTGGCGATGGTGCCCGGGAACAGGATGATGCTGGAGGCAAAAATCGGCGGGATCACGCCGGACATGTTGATCTTGAACGGCAGGTGGCTGGTCTGGCCGGCATAGACCCGCCGACCCTGCTGGCGCTTGGCGTAGTTCACGGCGATGCGCCGCTGGCCGCGCTCGATGAACACCACGAAGCCGGTCACGGCCAGCACCAGCACGATCAGGATCAGCGCCAGGGCTGCGGCCATCTCGCCGGTATTGACCAGTTCCAGCGTGCCACCGATGGCCGCGGGGAGGCCTGCGATGATGCCCGCCAGGATGATGATGGAGATGCCGTTGCCGATGCCGCGCTCGGTGATCTGCTCACCCAGCCACATCAGGAACATCGTGCCCGTGGTCAGCGTGACCGCGGCGGTGAATATGAAACCTGGCCCGGAGAGCACGGTCACGCCCTGGTTCTGAAGGGCGGTGGCCGCGGCGACGGACTGGAAGCTGGCGAGCAGCACCGTGCCGTAGCGCGTGTACTGCATGATCTTGCGACGGCCGGACTCACCTTCCTTGCGAATGGCAATCAGGCTGGGGAGGATGTGGCTGGCCATCTGGATGATGATGGAGGCCGAGATGTAGGGCATGATGCCGAGCGCGAAGATCGACAGGCGCTCGAGCGCACCGCCCGAGAACATGTTGAACATCGCCAGGATCGTGCCTTCCTGCTCGGCGAACAGCTGTTGCATCGCAATCGGGTCTACGCCCGGCACGGGAATGAACGTGCCGATGCGATAGACGATCAGCGCGCCCACGAGGAAGAGCAGCCGCTGACGAAGTTCTGTCAGCTTGCTGGCTTCACCGAGCATGGACGCCGGATTGGCTACGCCTGTGTTTCTGGCCACGGGTGATTAATCCTTGAGGAAGTCTCGTGCGAAAGCCGCGCGAACCGCCTCAGGCCTCCTCGACCGTGCCGCCGGCCGCCTCGATGGCAGCGCGTGCGCCCGGGGTCACCTTGAGACCCTTGACGGTGACGGCGCGATCGATCTTGCCCGAGGCGATGACTTTCACCTTGGTGGCACGCGCCGAGATGATGTGGGCCTTGCGCAGCGCCTCGACATCCACGACATCCGTGCCGGGCACGGCCAGCTCATGCAGACGAACTTCGGCCTGCAGGGCGCGTGTCGGCGAGACGAAGCCGATCTTGGGCAGGCGACGCTGCAGCGGCATCTGGCCGCCTTCGAAGCCGACCTTGTGATAGCCGCCGGAACGGGCGTGCTGACCCTTGACGCCACGCCCGGAGGTCTTGCCCTGGCCTGCGGAATGACCGCGGCCCAGGCGCTTGCCTACCTTGCGTGAACCGTCGGCGGGCTTCAATTCGTTGAGCTTCATGCGAGCTCCTCCACCTTCAGGAGATAGGACACGGTGTTGATCATGCCGCGATTCTCGGGCGTGTCGGACACCGTGATGGTCTGGTGGATACGGCGCAGCCCCAGGCCCTGCAGGCAGGCCTTGTGGTTTTTTAGCCGGCCGTGCTTGCTCTTCACGAGCGTGAGCCGCACCTGCGCCTGTTTCTTTGCCTTGGCCATGATCGGTTTACCCCAGGATCTCTTCGACGCTCTTGCCGCGTTTGGCGGCAATCTGGCGCGGAGAGGTCATTTCACCCAGCGCCTTGATCGTGGCGCGGACGACGTTGATCGGATTGCGCGAACCATAACTCTTGGCCAGCACGTTGCGCACACCGGCACATTCGAATACTGCGCGCATGGCGCCGCCGGCGATGATGCCGGTACCATCGGAGGCCGGCTGCATGAACACCCGCGTGGCGCCATGGCGGCCGTTGAGCACATACTGCAGCGTGTCGTCGCGCAACTGAACCTTGACGAGATTCTTGCGCGCCGCCTGCATGGCTTTCTGGATCGCAATCGGCACCTCGCGGGCTTTGCCGTAGCCAAAGCCCACGCGGCCCTGCCCGTCGCCGACAACGGTCAGCGCGGTGAAGCCGAACTGACGGCCACCCTTGACGACCTTGGCGACGCGGTTGACGGCGACAAGCTTCTCGAGCATGTCGTCATTGCTGCCACCGGCGGTTCTCTCGACTCGTGCCATATCCTTGAATATCCCTAGTGCTGCTGCAGGCTCAGAACTTGAGCCCGGACTCGCGGGCGGCGTCGGCCAGTGCCTTCACGCGCCCGTGATAACGAAAACCCGAGCGGTCGAACGCGACCTTCTCGACGCCGGCCTCGATTGCCTTCTGCGCAATGGCGCGACCGACCGCAATGGCGGCATCGGCGTTGCCCGTGCCCTTGAGACCCTCACGCACCGCGGTCTGCACCGTGGAGGCGGCGGCCACGACGCGACCGGTCTCGCTGTCGATGATCTGCGCATACATGTGCCGCGGCGTGCGATGCACGGTCAGCCTGGGCATGCCGAGGCTGCGGATCTTCACCCTGGCGCGCCTTGCGCGGCGCAGTCGGCTATCATTTTTGGTCATGGCACACTACCTGTTCGTATCGTGGCGGAAAGATGCAGATCAAGCTCGTCGCTTGATTACTTCTTCTTCGCCTCCTTGAGTACCACCCGTTCGGTGGAATAGCGCACGCCCTTGCCCTTGTAGGGCTCCGGCGGCCGGTATGCACGTATCTCGGCGGCCACCTGGCCGACCCGCTGCTTGTCGATGCCCTTGATCAGGACCTCGGTCTGGCTTGGCGTCTCGATCGTAATGCCCTCGGGTACCGGATAGGCCACCGGGTGCGAAAAACCCAGCGTCAGGTTCAGGGTCTTGCCCTGTGCCGATGCGCGATAGCCGACACCCACCAGCTCGAGCTTGCGCTCGAAGCCTTCCGACACGCCCGTGACCATATTGCCCAGCAGCGCGCGAACCGTGCCGGCGATGGCCACGTTCGACGGCTTGGCGGTCCGGTCGGCCACCTGCCAGGCGCCGTCCTCGCTCTTCAGTGTGACGTCCGCGTGCAGCTGCATCGACAGGCTGCCCTTAGGACCCTTCACGGTCACCGTGTCATCCGCAAGGACGAGATCAACGCCCTTGGGCAGCTGGAGGGGCTTTTTGGCGACTCTGGACATGTTCGTTACTCTTCAATCCGTATAGACGGTCAGAACCTTAAGGGCAAAAGCCCGTCAGGACACCGTGCAGATGACTTCGCCGCCCTGGCCGCGCTTGCGCGCCTCGCGGTCGCTCATGACGCCATCCGAGGTCGACACGATGGCCACGCCGAGCCCGCCAAGCACCTTGGGCAGCTCGTCCATCGAGCGGTAGACCCGCAGGCCCGGGCGACTGACCCGATCCAGGGTGGCAATGACCGGCTCGCCATTGTGGTACTTCAGCTCCACGGTCAGCACCGGCTTGCCGTCGTCCTGGCTCTCCGCGAACCCCGTGATGTAGCCTTCATCCTTCAATACCTGCACGACGGCGCGCTTGAGCCGGGAGCCGGGCATGGTCACGGAGACCTTGCGGGCTTTCTGGCCGTTACGCACCCGCGTCAGCAGGTCGGCGATGGGATCGGTCATGCTCATGTTTCGTTTCCTGACTCTTCAATAGGCCGGTCTGCGCGACCTGCCTGTTACCAGCTGGCCTTCGACAGACCGGGAATCTCGCCGCGCATGGTGGTCTCGCGCAGCTTGTTCCGGCCCAGCCCGAACTTGCGATAAAAGCCCTTCGGCCGGCCCGTGATCGCGCAGCGATTACGCTGGCGGGTGGGGCTTGCGTCACGCGGCAGCGCATTGAGCTTGGCGATCGCATCGCGGCGCTCGTCGTCGGAAGTCGCCGGGTTCCTGATCAGGGCCTTGAGCTCCTGACGGCGCACGGCATATTTCTTCGCGATCTTCTCGCGCTTGACTTCGCGTTCGAGCATCGACTTCTTGGCCATTGTGTTCCTCTCGTCTCTTAAGCTGCGGCTCAGGCGCGGAACGGGAAGCTGAAGGCTTCCAGCAGGGCCCGGCCCTCGGCGTCATTTCGCGCCGTGGTCGTGATCGTGATGTCCATGCCGCGGATCTGGTCGATCTGGTCGTAATCGATCTCGGGGAAGATGATCTGTTCGCGCACACCCATGTTGTAGTTGCCGCGACCATCGAAGGACTTGGCACTCAGACCCCGGAAGTCACGCACACGCGGCAGTGCGACGCTGACCAGGCGGTCGAGAAACTCGTACATCCGTGTGCGACGCAGCGTGACCTTGCAGCCCACCGGCATGCCGTCGCGGATCTTGAAACCCGCCACCGACTTGCGGGCCAGGCAGATCAGGGGCTTCTGGCCGGCGATCTTGGTCATGTCGGACACCGCGTGGTCCATGACCTTGCGATCGCCCACGGCTTCGCCGACCCCCATATTGATGGTGATCTTGGTAATGCGCGGCACCTGCATCGGGTTCTTGAGCTCCAGCTTCTCCATCAGCTGGGGCATCACGGTGTCGCGGTAAAACTGCTGCAATCTGGCCATGGCTGGGCTCATTGGGGACTAAACGTCCACCACCTCGTTGTTCGATTTGAAAAACCGTACCCGGCGACCATCTTCCAGGCTCTTGATGCCGATACGATCGCCTTTCTGCGTCACAGGGTTCCACAGCATCACATTGGAGCGATGCAGCGGCATCTCCTTGTCGACGATTCCACCCTGCACCCCCTGCTGGGGATTGGGCTTGACGTGCTTGCGGGCAACATTGATGCCCTCCACCACCAGCTTGTCATAGAGCAGCACGTTCAGCACGGTGCCGCGCCTGCCCTTGTCCTTGCCGGCGATGACGACGACTTCGTCACCCTTCTTGATCTTGTTCATCCCGATCTACCTCAAGCCTTTCGCCGCCCGTCGCCTACAGGACTTCCGGCGCCAGGGAAATGATCTTCATGAAGCTGCCAACTCGCAGCTCGCGGGTGACCGGTCCGAAAATACGGGTGCCGATCGGCTCGAGCTTGTTGTTCAGCAGCACGGCCGCGTTGCCGTCAAAACGGATCAGCGAACCATCCGGCCGACGCACGCCCTTGCGGGTACGCACGACGACGGCGTTGTACACCTCGCCCTTCTTGACCTTGCCACGCGGAATGGCGTCCTTGACGCTCACCTTGATGACGTCACCGATGTTGGCATACCGGCGCTTGGAGCCGCCCAGCACCTTGATGCACATCACCCGGCGGGCGCCACTGTTGTCGGCCGCGTCGAGCACGCTCTGCATCTGAATCATTGCAATAACTCCGGCGAATCAGCGCTCTGGCGCCCGCTCAACAATCGTCACGACACGCCAGGCCTTGCGCTTTGACAGCGGGCGGGTCTCGGCGATGATCACGGTGTCGCCTTCGCGGCACTCGTTGTTCTCGTCGTGCGCCATCAGCTTGGTGGTGCGGCGCACGAACTTGCCGTACACCGGGTGGCGCTCGAGGCGCTCCACGGAGACCGACACACTCTTGTCCATCTTGTTACTGGTGACACGTCCACTGAGGATGCGTTCACGCTTGGCGCTCTCGCCCTGGATTTCAGCCGATTCTGCGCTCATTTGCCCTTACTCCCGGCGGCGCCATCCCGCTCATGCAGGAGGGTCTTGATCCGCGCGATACTGCGACGGACCTTGGTGAACTGGTCGGGGCGGGCCATCTGGCCCGTTGCCCGCTGCATCCGCAGGTTGAACTGCTCGCGACGAAGCTTCAGCAGCTCCTCGTTGAGTTCTTCTGCGCTCCTGCCGCGCAATTCGCTGGTCTTGCTCATTACATTACCGTCCGGCTGACAAACGCGGTACGCACGGGCAGCTTGGCTGCGGCCAGGCGGAATGCCTCGCGTGCGATCTCCTCAGTGACGCCCTCCATCTCGTAGAGCACACTGCCAGGCTGCACGAGGGCGACCCAGTACTCGACGTTGCCCTTGCCCTTGCCCTGGCGCACTTCCAGCGGCTTTTTCGTGATCGGCTTATCAGGAAACACGCGGATCCAGATCTTGCCGCCACGCTTGACGTGGCGCGTCATGGCACGACGGGCAGCCTCGATCTGGCGCGCGGTCAACCGGCCACGGTCGACGCACTTCAGTCCGAACTCGCCGAACGACACCTCGTTACCGCGCTGCGCCAGCCCGCGATTGCGGCCCTTGTGCTGCTTGCGGAATTTGGTTCTTTTTGGTTGCAACATGACTCAAAAACCTCAGCGGGCAACCGGCTCAGCGGCGTCGGTCGTGACCTCGGCCGTGTCGTACACCTCGCCCTTGAAAATCCAGCACTTGATACCAATCACGCCGTAGGTCGTCCGGGCCTCGGCAAAACCGTAATCGATGTCTGCGCGCAGCGTATGCAGGGGCACGCGACCTTCGCGATACCACTCCGAGCGCGCGATCTCCGCACCATTGAGCCGACCCGAGACGCGGATTTTCACGCCCTGGGCGCCGATGCGCATGGTGTTGGTCACGGCACGCTTCATCGCCCGGCGGAACATCACGCGGCGCTCGAGCTGCTGGGCGATACCCTCAGCCACCAACTGCGCATCCATCTCCGGCTTGCGGATCTCGGCGATGTTGATGCGCACATCGTTGACGTTCATCTCCAGCAGCTTCGCCACTTCGTTGCGCAGCTTCTCGATGTCCTCACCCTTCTTGCCGATGACGATACCGGGACGCGCCGTGTGGATCGTGATCTGTGCCTTCTTGGAAGGCCGCTCTATCAGGATGCGGCTCACCGAGGCGTCCTTCAGACGCACCTTCAGGAACTCGCGCACCTTGTAATCGGCATGCACGAACTCGGCGTACTCGCCCGAATTGGCATACCACTTGGACGTCCAGTCCTTGGTGATGCCTAGGCGTATGCCGGTAGGATGTACTTTCTGACCCATAGTCTTCTCTCTAGTCCTGCGAACCGGCCACTTCGATCGTGATGTGGCTGTTGCGCTTGAGGATGCGCGCACCACGGCCCTTGGCCCGGGCGCGGAAGCGCTTGAGCGTGGGTGCCTCGTTGACCTGCACCATCGCGACCTTGAGCTCGTCGATGTCGGCCCCGTTATTGTGCTCGGCATTGGCAATCGCCGACTCGAGCACCTTGCGCACGATCACGGCAGCCTTCTTGGGGCTGAAATTCAGAATCTGCAGCGCAGAGCCGACGCTCTTGCCACGGATCTGATCAGCCACCAGCCGGCACTTCTGTGGCGAGATTCGCGCATAGCGCAGTGTTGCACCCACCTGCATGACTTCCACCTCGCCTTACTTCGACTTGCGGTCGCCGGAGTGACCCTTGAACGTACGGGTCACTGCGAACTCACCGAGCTTGTGTCCAACCATGTTCTCGGAAATGAGCACCGGAACATGCTGACGGCCGTTGTGCACCGCAATGGTCAGACCGACCATGTCGGGCAGGACCATGGAGCGGCGCGACCAGGTCTTGATCGGCCGACGGTCATTCTTTTCTGCCGCCACGCGCACCTTTGCCGCCAGATGGGCGTCGACGAACGGGCCTTTTCTTACGGAACGGGGCACGTCAGATCCTCTCTAGATTCCTGCTTGCGCCGGACACTTACTTGCGGTGCCGACTACGAACGATCATGTTCTGCGTACGCTTGTTGTTGCGCGTACGGTATCCCTTTGTGGCCACACCCCAGGGCGTTACGGGGTGCTTGCCCATGTTGCGCCCCTCGCCACCGCCGTGCGGATGGTCGACCGGGTTCATTGCCGTACCGCGCACCGTCGGGCGCACACCGCGCCAGCGCGAGGCACCCGCCTTGCCGAGCTTGCGCAGGTTGTTCTCGGGGTTACTCACCTCGCCCAGCGTCGCGCGGCACTCGATGTGCACCTTGCGCATCTCGCCGGAGGCCAGGCGCACCGTGGCATAGCTGCCCTCGCGTGCCGCCAGCTGCACGCTGGTGCCTGCCGAGCGGGCCAGCTGTGCACCCTTGCCGGGCTTGAGCTCCACACAATGAATGGTGGAACCGACCGGGATGTTGCGCAGCGGCATGGTATTGCCGGCGCGGATCGGCGCGTCGCTGCCGGAGCGAAGTTCATCGCCGGCCTTCACGCCACGGGGCGCGACGATGTAGCGGCGCTCACCATCTTTGTAGACCAGCAACGCGATATGCGCGGTACGGGCCGGATCGTACTCCAGGCGCTCGACACGGGCGGGAATACCGTCCTTGTCACGACGGAAGTCGATGTCGCGCAACAGGCGCTTGTGGCCACCGCCCTTGTGACGGGTGGTGATGCGACCGGCGGCGTTGCGGCCGCCCGTGCGCTTCGTGCCGGACACCAGCGCCGAGTAAGGCGCACCCTTGTGCAGCTCGGGCGAGGTGACCTTGACGACGAAACGGCGGCCCGCAGAGGTCGGTTTGGCTTTTTGTACTGGCATGACGTTATTCCTCGCGACCTGGCCTATTCGGCGTCCAGGAAGTCGATGTCCTGACCTTCGGCAATGCGCACATAGGCTTTCTTCCAGTCCGAGCGCTTGCCCTGCAGGGCCCCGAAGCGCTTGGCCTTGCCCTTGATCAGCACCGTGGACACGCCGACGACGCTGACTTCGAAGAGCATCTCGACAGCCTTGCGGATCTCGGCCTTGGTGGCGTCGCGGCGAACCTTGAACACCACCTGGTTGGCGCTGTCGGCGAGCACGGTACTCTTCTCGGACACATGAGGTCCGATGATCACCTGCATCAGCCGCTCCTGGCGAGCCACAGCACTCATGACAGTTTCTCCTCGATGAGCTTCACGGCCGGCACGGTCATCACCACCTTGGCATAGCGCACGAGGCTCACCGGGTCGATCTCGTGGGCCGCCAGCACCTCGATGCCCGCCAGATTACGAGCGGCGAGGAAGAGCTTCTCATCGAAGGCCTCGACGACGACCAATACGTCGTTCAGGCCGAGTTCGCGCAGCTTCTGCACGACCAGCTTGGTCTTGGGCGCCTCGACGGCGAAGCTCTCGACCAGCACCAGTCGATCCTGGCGGATCAGCTCCGAGAGCATGGCCTTCAGGGCACCGCGGTACATCTTGCGATTGACTTTCTGGCTGTGGTCACGCGGCGCGGCAGCAAAAGCGCGTCCGCCGCCCACCCAGATCGGGCTGCGGATGGTTCCGGCACGGGCGCGGCCGGTGCCTTTCTGGCGCCACGGCTTGATGCCACCGCCACGCACTTCGGCGCGGGTTTTCTGTGCCTTGGTGCCAGCGCGTGCGGCCGCCATATAGGCGGTCACGACCTGGTGCACCAGGGGCTCGTTGTACTCGATGCCGAAGGTCTCGTCAGCGAGCTGGACTGAGCCATTGCCGCCCGCGGCATGCAGCTTGAGTTCCATGACTGCTCCTTAAGCCTGCGCCGGCTTCTTGACTGCGGGACGCACGATGACCTGGCCGCCCGGCGCACCGGGGACCGCACCGCGGATCAGCAGCAGGTTACGCTCGGCATCGACGCGCACGACGCGCAGGTTGATGGCGGTGCGTCGCACGTTGCCCATGTGGCCGGCCATCTTCTTGCCCTTGAACACGCGACCGGGGGTCTGGTTCTGGCCGATGGAGCCGGGGGCGCGGTGCGACAGCGAGTTGCCGTGCGTCGCGTCCTGGGCGGCGAAATGATGACGCTTGATGACGCCAGCGAAGCCCTTGCCGCGGGTCGTACCGCCCACATCGACAAACTGGCCGTCGGCGAAGATGTCGACCTTGAGTTCGGCACCCGGGGCAAGTTCGGCGCCTTCGCCATCGGCGAGACGGAACTCCCACAGACCCTCGCCAGGTGCGACTTCGGCGGCGGCGAACTGGCCGAGCATGGGGCGGGACAGGCGCTGGGGCTTTTTCGAGCCCATGGTCACCTGGATGGCGCGATAGCCATCAGTTTCCGGCGCGCGCACTCGCGTCACCCGGTTGGGCAATGCCTCGATCACGGTCACCGGCACCGAGGCACCGTCTTCCATGAACACGCGCGTCATGCCGCGCTTGCGGCCAACAAGACCGATACTCATCTTTGTTCCTCTATCACCGTGCCCACTTCGATTGGTGAACACTGTCCCGGGCGAACCCGGCTCAATCCGGCTTGCGCCGGTTCACGAAGGACGTCAGGCCTGGCCACCACACGGTAGGGGTGGGCAGGTGGCCCCGGCGGGCCCCCCTTTTTAACCAGGCCCGAGCCCCAGCCCCCCGGGGGGACCACCCCCCCC
>JAFIFN010000270.1 GCA_020832005.1 Gammaproteobacteria bacterium
CTGATGAAAAATCCGGAGGGGTCGCCTCGAAGGAGCTTGTCGAATAATGACTGTAGAGGCGCTTGTTGTGCCAATAAGCCGTGTCCCTGACGACTGTGTCGTTGCTGTGACTGGAGCGGGTGGTGGCTTGGGCCAGGCGCTCGTCCGCGCATTTCTGGATGCTGGTTTTCGTGTTGCTGGACTGGGGCGCACTGGAGAGCCTCCTGACGAAATGGCGACGCTCTTGTCTGAAGACAGGTTTCGCTGGTATCAGGTGGATGTGGCCGACTCGGCATCCGTAGAGGCCGCTTTCGCCAGAATTCTCAGGGACTCACAGAGAATCGACGTGCTGTTCAATAACGCCGCGGTTTATCCACGGACAAGTTTCCTGGAGACAAGCCTCAAGGACTGGGTAAGGACGATAGAAGTCAACCTCCTCGGCGCTGTATACTGTATTCGCGCTGTCCTTCCTGCGATGATGCGCACCGGTTATGGCCGAATTTTCAATGTCGGTTCGTTCGCTGATGGGTCGCCTATCCCTCGATCTTCGGGTTACGCTGTGTCGAAGGGCGGGCTACACGCTCTGTCGAAAGCAGTTGCAGCAGATATTCGGGATATGAATCTGGACGTTCAGATTCATGAGTGGATTCCCGGTCACCTCAAGACACGTATGAGCGAGTACACAGGGCTGGACCCTTCCATATCTGCATCCTGGGCAGTGAAGCTCGTTTTGGAGGATAAGGCCTCCAGCGATAGTGTGCTGCTAGTCAATGACAAGGAGTATGTTCCCCCAAAGCGGCTGAAGGACAGGGTGCTGGATCTTCTTCGCTTTCGGCACTGATCCGCGTCGCCTTTCAATCGTATGGTGCCTGCGCGTCCCGCACCGTAGGTGCCGCGAGGCAGGCGTGCCGTTATTATCCTCTCGAGCATGGTCACCATACGTTGCCCCGACATGGTCATGCGTGGGAAGTGGATATGGCAACTACGAACGCAGCTAGAGCCTCGCTCGGCCAAGGCGTATGTCTGTTGACAGGAGTGTTCCTGGTCATCTACAGCCTGGACAGTGACTCCGCCCTTGCCGGAGGTGGGTTCGGTCTGACTCAAGTCGGCCCTGTTGGGGTTAGGCTTGTTCACGGCAGCAGTCGGCTTCTGGAGGCGAGCGGCATCCGGCTATGCGAAGATATTGACGTCCATTATGCTGACCATAATCATTGCCGAAATTCTTCTCCGGGTTTTCCTTGGGCCTCGGTTTTACGCTTCCTTCAAACTGCATGAGCGATATCTTTATACATTGACGCCTGGAGTCGTACGCGACCTTCGTCACCGGGAGGCTAATGGCGGGCATGTAATTCGCTACAGGGTGAATGGAGCTGGATTTCGCGGGCCGGAATTTGACATTTGTGCCGAGCATTATCGGGTAGTCGTGTATGGCGATTCGTTTATTCACGCGGAATTTAGCGAGTTATCGCATACCTTTGTGAAGCGGTTGGAGGCTCAGCTATCGGTGTTTCTGGAAGAGCCGGTGGAAGTTGTCAATGTCGGAGTCAACGGCTACGGTCCGGATCAGATACTGCGGGCGCATCGAGGCGTAGCTTTCAGACCTTTGTGCTGATCTGGTTGTTGTGGCGATTTTTGCTGGGAACGATTTTGGCGACCTCGTAAGAAACAAGCTCTACCGGCTGAACGACTCGGGGGCGTTGCTCGAGAACAACTATTCCGTCTCCACCGAGCTGCGCCGAAACATGGAGCTGAATCGGAAGGAGCCCATTCTCAAGAAGATTGCGCGCGACGCCTGGCGCAGTGTGCTTGTCGGTGACCCGACGCCCTACGCTTCCGGAGAGCGTGATCCCAAGGCCTCCATGATTCGAGCGCTGGAGCAGAATCTGCAGAATTCGAATATTTCATGCATGTCGGTGGTAACGGGGTAACGGACGTGGCCAGCGATCGGTACAATGCGGACTTTTCCTTTTTGCCGTATTCAGAGTCCTCGCGGTACAAGACGTAAGTGATGACTCAGGTGATCCAAAGAATCGCAGATACGGTGCACGCGCAAGAGACCCCTCTGATCAGTTTGGCTATACCGTATCCTATGGACCTTGCCGGCGGTTCGCACGAAACCGGTCTTGTGGACTGCTTGTCGTACCCGGATCATCGACCGTCAGCGTTAACCGATAGGGTTATGGAATCATTCGAGCGAGCAGGCGTCCCAGCAATTGATCTATTCAAAGTATTCGGTTACTTCCCTGCGGAAGATCTTTATTATCGCGGCGGTGATGATCACTGGAACGACGACGGCCAGGACGTAGCTGCACGAGCGGTGTTTGAGTTTCTAGCCAAAGATCATCTGCCCTCCAACGGGTAGATGGAAGGAAAAAATGTAGCGTCTTGTCCGATATCGCTGAGGGTCTTCGCTAAGCCATCCGGCGATTACGTTATTGAAGAGTAGACTCCGTGAGCCACCTTTACCAGGAAACCGTCTATCAGTTCGCCAGGCGAGTGCGATACGCCCACGATCAGGCTGATAGCTATGACAGATGCATAATCCAGTCGGCGCGGCCGATCATAGAGCCATGCTGGACGGTACTTGAGAAGAAACACAAGTGAGAGCAAGACGAGCGAGGTTACGTGGAAGTTGAGCCAACGCCCGTAGTCACCCGCCAAAAGATACAGCGGAAAAAACGCAAGGCCAGACACAACTGTGACAATTAGCCACGTATCTGCACGTTCGCTTCCCTGCAAGAGCACGCGGAAGCACATGAGGCAGGCAGCATAGATAAGAAGAAAGTTCCTAAAGTGCGTCGAAAATAGCCGCCCCGGGTGCATGCGAGCCTCTTGTGGGGTGCTCTCCAGATAGTCGATGGCGCCGCCGCAAATCGAGGGATCGAGTCCGCGTTCGATCACCTGCAGACAGATTACGCCCGGATCTGGTAGGTGCGTATTGATCGTAGCATACAGACCACCTGCCAATGCCAATAGTCCCGGAATGGCGATCACCGCGGCCCGCAGTCTCACACTGGCATTCGGCGGTAGCATCAGCCACATTGCGATCCACAGGAAAGGAAGAAAAAATACATTCGCTTCGTGTGCTGTCATGGCGATCGCATATGCAATCATCGATAGCGTATAGGCAACAATGCCTGCGTGCCCTTTAAGCGTAAGCGCGGCGACGATCATGGGCAGAAACGCAAGATAGGCAAGAATCTCTTTGCGCACTGATCCCTGTGGATCGTTGAACCAGAAAAACATTACGAATGCTGGCGAGAGCAATAGAAGCACCAGCTTGTCCGGCACACCAAGCCTATACGTGGCCAGACCTGTGACTACAAAAATCAGGGCGACGAACGATGCCTGGAGTAATACTAAGAGCAATAGCGGATTTAGTCCCGTGAAATCCGAGATCCGTAGCAGCGAAGACCCGAACAGCCCCCGACGTATCGGGCCAGACAGCTCGTTGATCAGCCAGTCGCCCTGCTTCCAGCTATTGCCTCCAAGGGAAAGATCTTGAAAAAGATGGTAGAGGAGATAAGCCAGAACGCCTCCCAGGAGAAGGCCAATGAATACCGCGTTTCGCGTATTCAATCCCTGGTGGGGCGGGGTCACGGTAGGAAGCCGATGTTTAGTGACGAAGTACGCATTCGTTCAGCCGCCGATGATGCTATGTTTTAAAGGAGAAGTCTTGAGTCAGTGCCATTATGTCCGCCGACCAGAGTATTTGTGTATTGTGGGGCTGTCAACGCTGATCGCGTATTGTCTGAGGCGAGGTAGTAGCGGCTTTCATCCAACCCGAGTCTATCAATTACCGAACGCCTCGTTTCGGAGCGCATCCGGCGCCGCTAGGTCATTGCGGCGGTGTTATGTTCAAATCTGTGTGCCTTGGCCTTCTTGACAGCCAATGGGTTGTGTGTGTGCATGCTTGGTAGCGATCTCGTGAGTGAACAACAGATGGGGCGAATCATACTTCCCGGCGGTGCGGGATTGGTCGGTCAGAACCTAGTAGCCCGGCTCAGGTCACGAGGCTATTCTGATGTCGTGGTTCTGGATAAGCACCGAACGAACCTTAAGGTGCTCGAGAAAGTGCAGCCATGGGTTGTGACGGAATATGCGGATCTAGCCGAACGCGGAGCATGGGAGCGTCACTTTGAGGGGGCTGCCGGGGTGGTTATGCTGCAGGCGCAAATCGGTGGTTTGTATCTCAGTGAGTTCGTGAGGAACAACGTTGGCTCGACACGTATAGTGCTAGATGCCATTCAGCGAAATAGTGTTCCCTACCTGGTGCATGTCAGCTCCTCGGTACTGGAGTCGAGTGCCAACGATTTCTATACCAACACCAAGCGCGAACAAGAAAGAATTGTTCTGGAATCGAGCATTCCGCATGTCGTGCTCCGCCCAACGCTGATGTTTGGATGGTTCGATCGAAAGCATCTCGGCTGGCTTTCAAGATTCATGAGAAAAGTCCCAGTGTTTCCAATTCCGGGGAACGGTCGCTACATGCGACAACCTCTATACGTAGGCGATTTCTGCGATGTCATTATTAGCTGCCTTGAACGACGAACTTTCACAGGAGTGTTCAATATATCCGGACATGAGGAGATCGACTACATTGAGATGATTCGTGAGGTTCGTAGAGTGATAGCCGCGCGGACAGCGATCGTACGCATACCTTATTTTCTGTTCTATTTTCTGCTTTGGTTCTGGGCTCGCTTCGACAAGTCGCCGCCTTTCACTACCCAGCAACTCAAGGCGTTGGTTGCAAGGGACGAGTTTGAAGTGATCGACTGGCCGACAATTTTCGAGGTTCGTTGTACCCCCTTCAGGGATGCTATTCATGAAACGTTCCATCATCCCCAGTACTCGGCCATTACGCTGGAATTCTGAGAGATGAGTGAGCGTATCGCAGTACTTGGCGCGGGGCCTATGGGCTTGGCTGTTGCCTACCAGCTGGTGCAGGCAGGCCATCGACCTGTAGTGTTCGAAGCAGATGATCGGATTGGCGGGATGACCGCAAGCTTCGACTTCGCAGGACTTCGCATCGAACGGTACTACCACTTCCATTGCACGTCCGATACAGCATTTCTGGAGATACTTGAAGAGCTCGGTATTGCGGATAAGATGCGCTGGGCTGAGACCAAGATGGGCTATTGGTACGGAGGGCGCCTTCAGCAGTGGGGGAATCCTCTGGCCTTGCTTCGTTTTCGAGGGCTTGGTCTGACTGCAAAGATCCGGTACGGATTGCATGCGTATCTCGCCACCAAACGGTCTGACTGGAGGCCCCTCGATAGCGTCAAAGCAACGGAATGGATCGAGCGCTGGGTGGGGTCCGAGGCCTATGAGGTGGTTTGGCGTCGTCTGTTCGAATACAAGTTCTATCACTACAGCGAAAATCTGTCAGCTGCGTGGATCTGGAGTCGTATCAGGCGGATAGGACGTTCCAGGTACAACCTGTTTCAGGAGAAACTTGGTTACCTTGAGGGCGGATCAGAGACGCTGCTTGGCGCCCTGCAATCTGTGATCGAAAAGCAGGGGGGGGAGATACGTCTGTCCTGTCCTGTGTCACAGGTTGTGCTGCAGAGCGGAGCCGTACACGCAGTTCAATTGGTCGACGGGCCGCTGGAGCGTTTTGATAAAGTGGTCAGCACCGTACCTTTGCCGTTCGTGCCAAGGATCATCCCAGACCTTCCGCCTGACGTACTCGATAGCTATCGGTCGGTGCAGAACATTGCAGTGGTGTGCGTCATCGCGAAGCTCAGACGACCGATCAGTCCAAATTTCTGGGTGAACATAAATGACCCAGAGATGGACATTCCCGGCTTGGTTGAATATACGAACCTGCGTTCCTTGCATAGCGCGATTGTTTATGTGCCCTTCTATATGCCAGCGGAAAACCGAAAGTACTCGGAGGATGATTCGGTTTTCCTGGAAAAGGTGCGGAGGTACATCAAGAAGCTAAACCAAGACATCACGGACTCGGACATCCTGGACATGCGAGCGAGTCGCTACAGGTTCGCACAGCCGATCTGCCCACCGGGATTCTTGCATCGACTACCACCTATCGCACTGCCGGTCAAAGGTCTGTGGGTCGCCGATACCTCATACTACTATCCTGAGGACAGAGGCATCTCGGAGAGCATCGAGCTCGGGCGCAAAATCGCGTTGATGGCCTGTCCTTGATGCAGCTCTTTTTTTCTCGCCAGTTCTTGATCTTCCTGCTCACCGGCGGACTCGCTGCCCTAGTCAATTTCGGTAGCCGCATTATCTACAGCGAGTGGCTGAGTTATTCGAGTGCAATACTAGCCGCTTATGTTACTGGTATGGTGACGGCGTTCTTGCTGGCACGGACGCTTGTGTTTACTAGCACGCAACAAAGTCTGCAGCGTTCTTTTGCCGACTTTTCCATGATAAATGTACTGGCCGTGATACAGGTGTGGGGGATCAGTATGCTACTGGCGAGCTATCTCCTACCTGCCATGGGCTTCACTCAAAACATTGAGGAGATCGCCCACGCGGCGGGCGTCATCTTCCCGGTCTTTACGAGCTATCTCGGACACAAGTATTGGTCCTTCCGGTGAATTCCGATCGGCGTGTCTTGGGAGGATAAACAATTCTGGTGTTAGCGCGCGCTCGTGCGAACCCGGGGGCGTTGCGAGGCTAGTGATTGCGCGGGCGGCCCTGTGTGTGGAGGAAGTAATCAGTCAGGTTGGCAATGAATCGGTCGGTCCCAGGTTCGCTGAAGTGGACGGGGTCTCCGAAATTCTCAGGATCTCTGCTGAGTGACTCATGCTGGTCAATCAGGTCAACGTCAAGCGTGGTGGCGAGTCTGCGGATAATCGTATTATGCCGTTGCAACGCTTGTTCGACATATGCGACCTCGCCCCACAGTTCTACTGGGCAGTAGTCGTACCTCGTCGGGTTGTTGTAGGCGAGCTCCCCTGACAAGAAAGCATCGAGGGAATAGTTCTCTGGAATGTGCCACGCGAAGGTCATGAGAATGGGTGTACCTCCATTGGCTCTTACGGCGCCGACAAGCGCACGGAGGTTGGCCTCGAATGACACTTCAGCCATGAAGCCGGCCTCGTTGCTGATCTCCGGGAACGTTCCGTGAGAGGAATGACGCGAGTTATAGGCGAGCCTCGCCAGCATCAGATTGTCCAATAACAGTGTTCTGCGGCCCCAAGGGTTTTGGTGCGAAAAATCGGACCGGAAGTCATCTTGCGAAAAGTTGTTTGCCCATAAGTCATTAATACTGTGATAAATAAGCACATAGTCAAAAGGCAGTTTCGAGAAGTGATATTCATACTTGATGACGCTTGCCCGGGTAGTGTGAGTGCGAAGGGCAGCACCCAAGACCTGTGGTGGGGCGGGGAACAAATTGCCCCAAGAGTCAATCATTCGCTCGGTCATGCGGCGATTGAACATCGTGGAACCACCCAGAGTGAGTATTTTCGTGGTATTCGATGCCCTGGTGATTTCGGATGATTCGTGACCGGTAAAGCCATCCGCGTTGATACGCGTATCGTCGACGAGCACGCCTGGGGGCGCGTAGAACCCCATTAACGCCAGATCCCGATCGACATCGCGGGTGACATAACCTGGCACGAAGATAAACTCGAGTATCACCAGACCAGTCATGGTCGAAATCGTCAGTAGTCCCAGGGAACCCCAGTAGCGTGGTAAATCGAGCTTCACAACAAGAGCCTCTGTAGACGGATGTCGGGTTCCGGCCCGCATCGACTTGCGACCGGGTTGCTGCAATGTTGGATTTTCCTGCGAGCCGTCACTGGAGTCACCATACTCGCGGTGGCATGCCAGTTTTACAGCGACATACGCTTGAAGACGGGTGCCGGAATATTTCGGATCAAAAAAAGGATAAAGGCCCAGAAGTAAGGCACGTACAGGACGTCCTTGCGGCGGCGAATTCCCCAAATAATGCGGCGAGCAACTGCCGCCGGGCTCGCGACCAGAAGAGACGGAAGCTCAAGATGCCGCGTCATTTGCGTATCGACGAAGCCGGGACGAATGTCGATCACGTGTACGCCCTTAGCGAAGACGCGGGCTCGCAGACCTTCGCAGAATACTGATACTGCCGCCTTGGCACTTCCGTAGACATAGTTTGACGGTCGTCCACGATCGCCTGCCACCGAGGTAATCACGGCAATGGTCCCACGGCCGAGGTCCGCCATCTCTTGCGCAAGCAACGTGAGCAAGGAGATCGTGACCGTGGCGTTGAGCGAGAATTCTCGAACGGCCAGACGAGTATCGGTCTCGCACTTCGGCTGATTTGGCAACGTCCCATGCGCAATCAATGCGACGTCTATGGTACCTAATGCAGAAAATGCACCTTCTAACGCGCTGGGATGGGTGTCAAATTCCAAAAGATCGGTGGCTCGATAGCTAACCTCCTGCGCACCGCGCGCACGCAGATCGTTGGCCAAACACTCGAGCTTTTCGGCGTCTCTTCCCAAGAGGTAAAACCTCGGAGCATCGGATGGGTCGCCGTTCGAAGGATCAGATAGCCATTCACGACAGCATGCCTGCGCTATATCGGAGGTTGCGCCAACGACGAGGTAGCACGTCACTGAGTTACCCTCTGCCAGAATCTGGAATTAAGCGCCGAATCGCGAAGGGATTCCAACTCCCGCCACTCAGGATAGGCGCGTTGGAAATCTGCAGCCTGCATGTGAGCATCCTTTGCGGGATAAAGCCGCCCCCTGGCATCACGTACGATTGCGTCCAGACGTTGAAACAGTTTGTCGGTACGTGAGGGGAGATTGGGAAAGTCGAGAGCTAGCGTTACGCCAGGTCTCGGAAAGGAGAGTAGTCCAGGAGACTTGTTCCCACCAAATTGCTTCAGCACCGCCAGGAACGATCCCGTCTTGGACTCGGCAATGGCGTTCAGGAGTGCCTTAATATTACCTGCAGCCGCATCCGGTGGAATCACGCACTGGTATTGCTGGAAGCCCCGCGGGCCATAAGCGCGATTCCATTTTCGCAGGCGATCGAGTGGATAGAAGAACGATTCGGCGGTGGCATGAATGCGTTTTCGCACCGGAGCGAAGCTGCGCCAGTACATTTCATTGAAAACACGGAGTGACACCCGATTTATCATGGAAACAGGTGGAACGAAGGGAACCGAAAGCCTCCGACGGCTGGTCCATGCGAGGTATTCGTCTTCAGCGAAATCCCCAGCCATGTAGACTCCGCGACCAGAAGACGTACCCTCTGCAGCGCAATCCACCCAGGCAACTCCGAACTCGTGCTGAGCATCCAGTTCGCGGGAGAGATCGAAGAACTCTTCAATGCTGTCGAAGCGCTGGGTCACCAGGTTTATCCGGGTAGAGCGTATGCGTTGAAGCTGAATCTCCGCCCAGGTAATGACCCCGGTGAGCCCCAGCCCTCCGATTGTGGCGGCAAAAAGTGCCGGATTGGCTGTTGGCGTGCACGTCAGCTGGCCTTCGGTAGATCTAAAGAGGCCTAGTCGGGATACGTGGCATCCGAAGGTCCCCTGTCGATGGTGATTCTTGCCGTGAACGTCATTCGCAATGGCCCCGCCTACCGTTACAAACTGTGTTCCGGGCGTCACTCTCAAGAACCAGCCATGCGGAACAGTAACGGCGAGCAGCTCTCCGAGCGTTATTCCAGGCTCTACGGTCACCAGTCCTTGGTCCCAGTCGACTTGAATGATCCTGTCGAGCGCACGCATGACGAGCACATGGTCGCTGGCAGCAAGGCAACTGTCGCCGTAGCTCCGCCCATTCCCGAACGGCAGGGTGGTATTGACACTCCGTCTCAAGGCCGTCAAGAGGCCTGGCAGATCGGACCGCCAGGGAACTCTGACTGATCGCTGCGGATGGTTCGGAAAGCGTGCCCAGGATAGCAACGCGTGTGACATTGGCAGATTCCGTGGTAGTCAGTGGAGTATCGCGGTAGTGGCGGAGTCAAAATTCAAGCATGGTTGCAGCGATAAGAATCATGGCCGTGACGATAGCCGTAATCCAGGTTTCGGGATCCTTTATGGCGAAAAAAATTGGGTCCTCATCCATGAAGCCTCGTGTAGTCACGACCCAGAGACGCGTAACCCACAATAGAAGTAGCGGATCAATTAGCCAGAGGGCTTCGGGGGTCTTGTAGAGCTCAAGCACATCTGCGCTGTTTATATACAGGGCAAGTATAAGCACGGCCAGGTAGCCACTGGAAGCGCCCATGATTTGCAATATCGGTATATCCTGGGTGCTGTACTCGCGACCGCGTACTTCAACGCGCCCTCTCGGAAGGTCGCGTCTTTTCAACTCGGTGAGTTCCGCCACGCGCTTGACTAGCGCTAGACAAAGAAACATGAACATAGAAAAGGCAAGCAGCCAGAATGACAGGCTAAGGCCGGCTGCAAGAGCGCCCGCGATTACGCGCAGAGTGTAAAGACCAGCCAGTATCAGCACATCCAGGCTCGCAACTTCCTTCAGGCGGAAGGAGTACAGCAGGGTCGTAATTACATACAGTGCCAACGCCAATTGAAAGGAGAGCGGCAAAAAAAATGACAGTGCCACGCCGGTAATTAGTAGAAGAGCCGCCCCTATAGCTCCAGCTTGTATCGTGATCGTTCCCGCTGCGAAAGGTCGGAGCCTTTTCCTCGCGTGGTGACGGTCAGATTCGAGATCGAAAAGATCATTGATGATATAGGTGGCCGACGCGATCAGACCAAATACAAGGAAGGCAAACAAGACCGCAGAGAAGGCTGCTGAATCGAATAACTGATGAGCCATTATCAGCGGTACGAATAGCAGTGCGTTCTTGGTCCATTGGTGAAGCCTGAGCGCTTTCAGCCAGACCTTAAAAGGCGCGCGAGCGTCGGCAATATCGACATGAGGTCGCCCCATTGATCGCACTTCGCGCACGATATGGCGCGGTGTATTGACTGTGCCGGCGGCGCCGGCCAGTCGCCACACGGGCAGGTCAATCTTTCCGTTCGCTATGTACTCGAAGCCGCCTTCTCCGAAACGTTCCGATAGACGGGCAGCCTTGGTTTTTCCCGTGAGATTACACCCTGGAGTGGTCGCCATGTGGTCGTCGAATAGACCGAGGTGAGAAGCTACCGCCTCCGCATACTTACAATGGCTTCCGGTTACAAGCACCGTGTGTCGTCCTTGGGCTCGAGCCTCTTTAACTAGTGAGATCACGCCATGATGGTACGGCAAGACGCTTGCATCTATATCCGCGAATCGACTCAATGCATCCTTGAGATGACACTTACCGCGCAGTAGCCAGAATGGCAAGAGGATGAGGATGTGAGGGGCTCTGCGTATAGCCGCCAACAAGCTTTCTGCCGACAGGTCTGTCTTGATCAGCGTGCCATCGAGATCGACACAGAGGGGTGATTTTAAGGCATTCTCTGTCATGATGAAGTTCGCGTGTTGGTGGAATCACGTGACTACAGGATTTGCCCATAGGTCAGCAAGGCGAGCCTCTTGCTTTTCCGCAAGTGTAGTATCATCAACGCCAATGCGGAATAGCCACTTGACATATGCGATCCCTATTGGAGTTCAAAGAGCAGAAGCTCGACACAGTTTACCAACCCCAATCCGACCAGAGCGCTGCACGAACGAGGCAAACCTAGTGGGGGTTTCAGGCCTTATAGAGGCTGCTGATAGAGGCTGCTGACACCTTGGGTTATCGATCCGGTAATCGGGTGGGGCTCAGCCGGGGTGCTTCCGGCGGCTCTGGAGTGTCTCTTGCCCAGTAAGTTAGTGGTGGAAGTTCCTCAGTAGCCGCTCGCTCTGCAGTCACTAAGGCTATAGCCTTGGCCAGTCGTTGTAACGTTCGGTCAGCATTCAGGGACAATTCGCACCAGGGCGCCCAGTGTTATCTCCCTATGGTAGCGCACTTCTTGGGCTTTTCTAGGATGTTTTTGAGTTTAGACTTATGGCCGGACCGGGTAAGTCCAGAACAAGTATTCGAACCCTATTCAGCCAAGAGTAGCCCATGCAGCTAGTTAATGCGGTTCAACGTCTTCTGACTGGCGCGGCTACGGAGTCTCTTAAGGCAAGGACAGTCCGAGGTGGCGGAGTGCTGATCCTTGCCGATCTGTATGGTAATGGCATTCGGCTTGCGGCGAACCTCATTACGACGCGTCTCCTTTTTCCTGAGGCGTTCGGCCTCATGCTGATTGTCAACCTTGTGCTGGGTGCGCTAGACATGCTCTCGGACATGGGGGTGCGTGGTTCAGTAATGGTCAAAGAGGGAGAGATCACACAGCGGTATCTGCACACGGCGTGGACGATTGGCGTTATTCGTGGTGGCGTGCTTGCTTTACTCACTGTGATGCTCGCCTATCCGATCAGCCAGTTCTACGACAACGATCAGCTGATTGTGTTGTTGCTCATTGCCAGTCTGTCGCCGCTGGTCAAGGGCTTTACCTCGCCGGTCCCGATGCTCGCGGAAAAGAAAGTGCAGTTTACTCGTGTGGTTGTCTGGCAGGGACTGGTCCAGACCATAACGATAATCGTTCTGGTCGCCTGGCTGTTCGTCTTTCCAAGTGTTTGGGCGCTGGCGGCCCACGGCGTACTTCATTCTCTCTTGCTGTGCGGGACATCATACTGGTTTTTCCCATATGGCCGAATGCGTGCTTGCCTGGACAAGGATTCCTTCGCACAGATTTTCGGGTTCGGGAAATGGGTGTTCATTGCCTCTGGGCTGACGTTTCTGGCTCGGCAGGGAGACAGCGTAGTCATCAGTAAATGGATGACTAGCGAGCAGCTGGGTGTCTTCAGTATCGCGGTGACATTCGCCAAACTGGTAGAGATGCTGGTGGAGCGGATGAGTTGGTCCCTTCTATTTCCTGTCTATGCAGAAATTCAGCAAACGGATCGATCGCGATTCGAAGCACAGGTGAAAAAGGTGAAGTTGGTTCTTTACGGCATCTGCGCAGGACCTATACTACTTTTCGGTGTTTTCGGGCGAGACTTGGTTCAGTTCCTATATGATCCAAGGTACCACAGTGCCGGTTACATATTGGAAGCGCTGGCTGCGGGGTCCGTGTTCTTCGCCGCCGGGGCGGCGATCCTGAACGTCCCGATGTCATTCGGAGACTCCTACCGGCATATGCTGATCCAGGGCATACGCTTTCTGCTGTTGCTGGTCCTGATGACCATTGGAGGAGCACTGGCGGGCATCAGCGGTCTGATTGTAGGGATAGTCGTATCTCAAGCATTCTTCTACCTGGCGTTGCGGTTGATGACGCAAAAGTATGGCCTTCGAGGCTACGGTGTGGACTTGGCGTTCATCACCGTGATGGTTTTTGCGATCGGAGTGGCATGGTTCCTGCGTGGGTTGCCAAAGATCGGCTGAACCACGCCCCTTTGAGCAGCGTATGGGCCGAGTTGGCCTATTCGGTAGGTTAGCTAACGAACGGTGTGAGTGACATGAAAAGCGCTATCCTTAATTTTTCGATACTGGTATGCACAACGGTAGTCATGCTGTTTGTGGCGGAGTTTGTCACTCGAGTGACAATCGGTGATCGCACGGTGTTGTTTCCGCGGTACCACACTGATGTTAAATACGGGGAATTCACCATCAGGCGGATAAGGCCAAACTCAGTGTTTCGTCACACCAGTATTGACGGCACGTGGGAGTTTCGAACCAACAGTATGGGGTTTCGAAATGATCAGGAATTCTCGTATGACAAGCCATCTGGTATTTTGAGAGTGCTCAGTCTTGGGGACTCGCACACCCAAGGATACGAGGTGCGTCAGGAGTATACGTTCTCTGCGGCGTTGGAAAGATATCTTGAACGGCAAGGATACCAACCGGAGGTGATCAATACCGGGGTATCCGGGTTCGGAACAGCCGAACAGCTGATTCTGCTCGAGAATGAGGGGCTGAAGTTTCGCCCAGACATCGTGGTACTCGGATTTTTCGCCAATGACTTCGAAGACAACTTGAAGACGGACTTGTATCGCATGGATGAGTCGGGGGCGTTGCTGGTAAATAGCCGGGAGCATGTTCCAGGCGTACGGATCCAGAATTTCATGTATCGGATACCAGGCGTAAAGTGGCTGGGGGAGAACTCTTATTTTTATTCGGTTCTCTTTAACACCGCTTGGGAACTCGCAAAAGCGCGGCTCACAGATGCGTCCATAGAGGCAGCCACTGAGTTTGCGGTGCCCCAACAGACGGAGTATTCGGACTACGATATAGCGCTTACTTCGGCCCTGATCGAGCGTATGGCTATCGCGACGCGCTCAATTGGTGCGATGTTCGTGGTTGTTGATGTGCCGAATCGGCGAAACGATGGAGGGTTCCAGTCATCCGTGCCTGAAGCGATGCGGGAGTTCATCGAGCAAGTGAGCGACGCATATATCGACAGTGAACAACTTCTCGGTGAGTACCAGTATGTCGCGGAGATTCATGTGCCACACGGTCACAATCATATATCTGAGTTCTCGCACACGAAAATCGGGGCGGCCGTTGGTACGATAATTGATCGAGCATCTGGGATGTCGAGCAATGAGTAAGCGTGGATTGGTTATTGGTGCGTTGCTCATTGAACTGCCTGCGTATTCCACGCCATCCCGGTCATTGATTCCACGGCATCGCGGTCACTGATTCCATAGCATCCCGGTCACCCATTCCACGGCAAGCCGGTCACTGATTCCACGCGATCCCGGTCGGCTGAGCCGGTCGGGGAAGCACGGGCGAGGCGGCGCAGGACAACCCGGGTACTGTTCGCTCCTTCAATCGGTTGAGGGAGACGACGGTGCCGACAGTGAGGATGTCCATGCGCAAGATTCGAGAGGTTCTGCGGCTTCGTGCCGCCGGCAGGAGCCAACGCCAGATTGCGGCAAGCCTTGGGATGGGACAAAGCACGGTGGGCGACTGCCTTACCCGGGCGCGGCTGGCGGGGATAGGCGATCCGGCTGAGCTCGATGACGCGGCGCTGGAGTGCGCCCTCTACCCGCCCAAGCCGGCGGTGCCGGCCCAGCGGACGTCTGCCGGAAGCATAGCTGCTCTGAGCAGTCGCTTTATCGGTGGAAGGCGAAGTTTGGCGGCATGGAAGTCTCTGAGGCAAAGCGCCTGAGGGAACTGGAACGGGAAAACACGGAGCTCAAGCGCATCGTGGCCGACCAGGTTCTGGACATCCGGATGCTCAAGGACGTGAACGCAAAAAAGTGGTGAGCCTGGCGGAGCGACGGCGCTGCGTGACGTACTTGCGAAACACCTACGTCATCGGGATAGCCAGATGGGTCTTCGCCTCCGAGGCCGAGCTCAATGAACTGCATGCCAAAATCGGCCTACGCCCTCCCTCCTCGGGAAGGGCCATGGTCACTAGAAGCAAATGGTCCGGACAATCGGCAGGTAAGTCACTCTGATCCAGATTGTGTCTTTGAGGCCATTATCTATTCGCTCCAAATGCGGACGCGGCAGGGGGAGTCATATAAGACGGATGCCCCGGACCTATGCGAAGGTTGTTTTCGGCAATGTAAGGCACTGTAAACTGATACCACCCATGCGACGTGCCACCAGATGGGCCGGTGGGATCGAACCACGTATTGTTCCTGATGACCCAATTTGTAGCCTGACCCTGATTGGAAGCTACAGAGTCGCCAAAGCGCATAACATTCCCCGCGCCGAGATTGCTCTGTATAGCGAAAAGCCGGTTATTCTCGATAAGAAAATCATTCATGACCCAACTGACATCTGCGGCATTGCCGGAGACAAGGAAGCTAAGGGTGGGCTGATTTCCGCCAGCCGATACCGCTACGTTATCAGCAAACCACAGCTTGTCATTCGATTCGTGGATTCGGACGCTGGCAGGATTGAGGAACTCTGAAAAGTAATTTCCGACGATAGCTGTGCGTAACCCGAGATACATGATCCGAACAGACGGTCCCTCACCGATGAATCGGTTATTCAGGAAAATCCAGTCCCCTCGATTGCTCGCGGTGCCAGCAGAAAACACCGCGTAATAGATGCCCGAACCGCTTGCAATGAACTCCACCGTTGAGTTGATCATCACAAAGCGACGATTGCGATCAACCCCAGGATAGAAAATGTGTCCGCCCGAATTGCTCCTGTAAATGCGGACATCGTCAAACAGCACATCTTCAGAGTTGTTAATCTGGAACCCGTCCGAGTTTCCACTTGAGATGTTGATGTTCCCGCCCGTCCATCGAACCCTGCGCACAGGACCCCACCACGCTCACCCGGAGCTACCGGAAATCGTGGCGTCATTGTCCATCACAATGTCAATGTCT
>JAFIFN010000090.1 GCA_020832005.1 Gammaproteobacteria bacterium
GAGGTCGCCATCGACCTCGGCGGCCGACCCTATGCAGTATTCGAAGGCGCGTTTCCGCGCCCGGAAGTCGGCGGGCTGTCCACCGAGATGGTGCCGCACTTCTTCCGCTCGCTGGCCGAAACCCTGCGGGCCGCCATCCATGTTCGAGTGCAGGGCGAAAACACCCATCACATGGTGGAGGCATCGTTCAAGGCGGTCGGCCGCGCGCTGCGACAGGCGTTTGCGCGCAGCGGCACGGAGCTGCCGAGCACGAAGGGCGTGCTGTGACGACGCCTGGTCCGGTCGCGCTGGTTGATTCCGGCGGCGCGAACATCGCAAGCCTGAAATTCGCGCTGGCGCGGCTGGGTCGCGAAAGCGTGTTCACCCAGGACCCGGCAGTGATTCGCAGTGCCTCGCACGTGATCATTCCCGGCGTGGGTGCTGCAGCGAATGCCATGGAGCGCCTGCATGCCGCGGAACTCGACGGCCTGGTGCCGGGACTGACCCAGCCGGTGCTGGGCATCTGTCTGGGCATGCAGTTGCTGTGCGCGGGCTCGGATGAAGACGACGCACGCTGCCTGGGGATTCTTCCCGGCCAGGCGCGCAGGTTCACGCAGACGGCTGAACTGCCGGTGCCGCAGATGGGCTGGAATTCACTGGCGATCCGCCAGGCCCACCCGCTGCTCGAAGGGATCGACAGCGGCGAGTACGTGTATTTCGTGCACAGCTATGCCCTTCCGGTGGGCAGCGATACGCTGGCCACGGCAGACTACGGCGGTGACTTCAGCGCGATCATCGCGCGAGACAATTTTCATGGCATGCAGTTTCACCCTGAACGCTCAGGTGCCGTGGGTGAACGGCTGCTGCGCAATTTCCTGACACTCGAGTCCCCATGCAACTGATTCCCGCAATCGATTTAAGCGTAGGCCGCTGCGTGCGCCTCTACAAGGGCCGCTTCGATGAGGTCACCCACTATGACGTGGCCCCCACGGCGCTTGCGAAGCAGTACAGCGACGCTGGCGCGGCCTGGCTGCATGTCGTGGATCTCGACGGCGCGCGTACCGGCACAGCCGCGAACGCAAAGACGATCTCGGCGATCATCGAGGCCAGCAGCCTGCGGGTGCAGGTCGGCGGCGGGCTTCGCAGTCTCGCTGCCGTCGAGGCCCAGCTGGCGGCGGGGGCTTCGCGGGTGGTGATTGGCAGCCTGGCCGTGCGGGAACCCGAACAGGTGATCGACTGGATGGCCCGACTGGGGCCGGAGCGCATCGTGCTTGCGCTGGATATTCGCTATATCGATGGCGAGCCGATGATCATGACCCACGGCTGGACGCAGGCCTCGGCGATGAGCCTGTGGCAGGCGCTGGATCGCTACCTCGAACACGGGCTCGTGCATTTGCTGTGCACCGATGTCGATCTCGATGGCGCCATGCAGGGCCCGAACCTGGCCCTCTACCGGCAGTGCTGCGAGCGCTACCCGACGTTGGCGGTGCAGGCCTCGGGCGGCGTACGCGATGCCCGCGACCTGCATGCGCTGGCGACCACCGGCGCGGCCGGCGCGATCTCGGGTCGCGCCCTGCTGGAGGGCAAACTCGTCCTCGAGGGCTTGGATGCGTTCCTGCCCGGACAGGCGGCCTGATACGTCATGCACCCCACCAGGCAACTGCTGCAATGCTGACTCGACGCATCATTCCCTGCCTCGACGTGCGTGACGGGCGCGTCGTCAAGGGCGTGCAGTTCCGCAACCACGAGGATGTCGGTGGCATCCTGGAACTGGCGCGCCGCTATCGCGAGCGCGGCGCCGATGAACTGGTGTTCTACGACATCACCGCCAGTCCCGAGGGCCGCCAGGTTGATCGCAGCTGGGTCAACCGCGTTGCCGAGGTGCTGGATATTCCCTTCTGCGTCGCCGGGGGCATCCGATCGGTAGCCGATGCCGAAGAAGTCCTCAATCTCGGCGCCGACAAAATCTCGATCAACTCTCCGGCACTCGCCGACCCTGATCTGATCAATCGCCTGTCGCGTCGCTTCGGCGCCCAGTGCGTGGTCATCGGGATCGACAGCATGGCTGGCGACGGCGACTGGCAGGTCTATCAGTACACCGGCGACCCCGATCGCAGCCAGGCGGCACAACGCCGAACGCTGGACTGGGTGCGCGAGGTGCAGGCGCGCGGTGCAGGCGAGATCGTCCTCAACTGCATGAACTCCGATGGTGTGCGCCAGGGCTACGATATCGAGCAGCTGGCGCGCGTTCGCGACGTCTGCCAGGTGCCGCTGATCGCCTCCGGTGGCGCCGGCAGCGAGGCGCATTTTCTTGATGTCTTCGAACAGGCACATGTGGATGGCGCGCTGGCGGCCAGCGTCTTTCACAAGGGGTTGATCGACATCATCGAACTCAAGCGCTGGCTGGGCGCGCGCGGCGTCCATATCCGCCAGGTCGGAGGAACGGAGCATGGCTGATTCACACGCATTCCTCGCCCAGCTCGAGGCCATTATCGACCAGCGTCTGCGGGATCTGCCGCAAGGCAGTTACGTGACACAGCTGGCATCACGAGGCAGGCGAAAGATCGCCCAGAAGGTGGGTGAGGAAGGCGTCGAACTGGCGCTGGCCGTGGCCGCGGGCGATCGTGAGGAAGCCCTGGCCGAAGCCGCTGATCTGGTCTTCCACACGATGCTGGCATTGCGTACGCTGGACCTGAAGCTCGAGGATGTCTGCCTCGAGCTGCGCCGCAGGCACCCTGAGGATTGACCCGGGGCGCCGACGGATTGATGCCGTCGGGCGGCTAGATCGCCACCTCGCGCGCCGGCGCGCGCAGATTGTAATTGGAGCTCATGACGTAGCCGTAGGCACCGGCGTTGGCGATCAGCATCACGTCGCCCTCCTGGCAGACAGGCATCAGCCGGTCGGTGCCCAGCTTGTCCCCGCTCTCGCAGTTCGGCCCGACGATGCTGACGATCTCGGTGGCCGCCTCACCCAATCTGCTGAGATTGACGATCTCGTGATAGGCACCATAGAGGGCCGGACGGATCAGCGAGTTCATGCCGGTGGAGATCCCGACGTACTGTACATCGCCCTTGCCCTTGGTCTGCGTGACTTCGCTGACCAGTACACCGGCTGCCGCCACAAGATAGCGACCGGGCTCCAGCCACAACTCGAACTGTGGATTGGCCTTGCGCACGCCTGCCAGCAGATCATCAAGGGCGGCAAGATCGAGTGACCGTTCGCCGGGCCGCTCTGGAACACCCAGCCCGCCGCCGAGATCAAGAAAGCGCACCTCTTCGAAGCCCTTGGCCAGCTCGGTCAGCACCGCGCCGGTGTCCTGCCAGTTCTCAGGACTGAGAATGCCACTGCCGGTGTGCGCATGCAGCCCGACGATGGTGCAGCCAGCCGCCGCGGCCAGTGACCTGAGTTCATCGAGCTCGAACACGGGGACGCCGAATTTCGAGTGGGCGCCGGCCGTGCGTACATGCTCGTGGTGGCCACGGCCCTGCCCCGGATCCACGCGCACGAAGACTTCCTTTCCGCGAAACAGCTCCGGCCACGCGCGCAGCGGGTGCAGGTTATCGAGCGTGACCCAGACACCCTGAGCCAGCGCCTGGGCATACTCGATGCGCGGCGCGAAGTTCGGCGTGAACAGGATGCGCCGGCGATCGATATCGGGGAACAGTTCGAGTACCCGGGCGATCTCGCCGGGCGAGACGCACTCGAAGTTCATGCCCTCGCGATACAGGCAACGCAGTATCTCGACATTCGAATTCGACTTCATTGCGAAAAACACGGCGTCGACATTCGCCAGCGCCGTGAGGCCTCGCGCAGCCTGCGCCACGCTGTCGAGGTCGTAGACGTAAGCTGAGGCCTCACGCCGCGCAATGTTGACCAGTGCGTCGCGCTTGTGCACCCACCAGGGCTGCTCAAGATTCACCAGAGGTGCGTGGATGACCCCCTGCAGCTGTTCCCAGGTGGGTCCAAACACCGCGCCCTGGCCGTGCTTTCGCATCAGCAGGTGGTGGAGCTTCTGCACCAGCCGATGTGCCTGATCCTCGTCAATGACAAACGTCAGGTTAAGATCGTTGGCTGCCTGTGTGAGCAGGTGGATGCGGTGTTCCTCGAAGACTTCCAGCGCCGGCCCAAGCTCATGCAGGATGGCCCGGATGCTGCGGCCGACCAGGCTGACGGCCACGCAGTTTTCGATGACACGCACGCGGCAAATCTTGCCAAGCTCGGCGACCAGCGCGTCGAGTACGACGGGATCCAGGGCATTTGCCTGGCTGTCGATCGAGACCGTGACGTTGGCTTCTGATGTCGACACCAGGTCCACCGACAGGCCATGGCTGGCGATGCAGGCGAAGGCGCGTGCCAGGAAGCCCACTTCCTGCCACATGCCCAGTGTTTCCATGGAGATCAGCGTGATGCCGGTGCGCGATGAGATCGCCTTGAGCTGCGCGGTTTCATCACCGTGGTCGCTGCACACCACCGTGCCGCCCCAGTCCGGATGCTCGGTGCTGAAGATATACAACGGGATGCCGCTGCGACGAACCGGCGGGATACAGCGTGGGTGAAGCACCTTGCTGCCCATCGAGGATATTTCCTGGGCCTCGAAATAGTGCAGACTGCGCAGCAGCCGGGCCGACGGCACAGCCCGCGGATTGGCCGAAAACATCCCGGGCACATCTGTCCAGATTTCCAGGCGCTGGGCTGACAGGCGTGCCGCCAGATACGCACCGGAGGTGTCCGAGCCACCCCGCCCGAGCAGCACCGTGTCGCCGTCGCGGTTGCGGGCGATAAAGCCCTGCGTCAGCACCACACCAGGCAGCGCCTCGACACGTGCCAGCAGTTCAGGGTCCTCGCCGAATGCGCAGTTCGCAGACAGGAAGCGCGCCCGCTCGTGGCTTTCGTTGTCCTCGAGGGCGATCAGCAGGCTGCGGGCATCCGACCATGTCGTGTGGATACCCTCGGCGTTCAGCCATGCAGCCCCCAGCGTGGTGGCCAGCAGCTCGCCAGTGGCCATGACCCGGGCATGCACACGCGCACTGACCTCGCCCACCAGTTCGATGCCGGCAGCCAGTTGGCGCAGTTCCTGGATGTAAGGGGCCATCGCCTCATCGGCCTGCACGTTGAGTGCCGCGGCCAGCGCCTGGTGACGACTGATGATCTCGTCGATGATCGGTGCATGCTGACCGGCAATGGCTGCGGCAAGCAGATCTTCGAGCCGATTGGACACCCCCGACAGCGCCGAGTGTACGACCAGCACCCGATGACCGGCGGCCTGACGGGCACGCAACAGCGTGGCGATGCGCTGCCAGTTGGCGGCGTTGGATACGCTGGTGCCGCCGAACTTCATCACCACCCAGGGCGAATCGGGGAAGGCGCTGAGCTGTGGGTCGAACACGGGCTGGCTATCGGGCTGCATGTGACTATCGGTCGTCCCTGTCGAGCCCGAGGTCCGTCACCGCACCGGTGGATGCGGAACTCACCAGGTGAGCATACTTTGCCAGCATGCCGCGCAGCGGCGCGCGCGACGGCGGCTGCCAGGCACTGCGGCGGCGCGCAAGCGTGTCCTCGTCCAGCGCCACATCGATGCTCATGGCCTCGGCGTCGATGGTGATCATGTCGCCATCTTCCAGCAGGCCGATGGGTCCGCCGACCGCCGCCTCCGGTGTGACATGACCGACCACGAAACCATGGCTGCCACCCGAGAAACGGCCATCGGTGATCAGCGCCACTTTGTCACCCAGGCCCTTGCCCATGATCGCACCGGTGGGGCTGAGCATCTCGCGCATGCCCGGGCCGCCCTTGGGTCCCTCGTAGCGGATCACGACGACGTCACCCGGCTGCACGACATCGCCGAGGATGCCTTTGAGCGCCGCCTCCTCGGAGGCGAACACCCGCGCGGGTCCCTTGAACAACAGCCCCTCCTTGCCGGAGATCTTGGCCACCGCGCCCTCGGGCGCGAGGTTGCCATAGAGAATCGCCAGGTGGCTGTCTTTCTTGATCGGGCGATCCAGCGGCCGGATGATGTCCTGGCCGTCCGCATAGGGCCGCACATCGGCAAGGTTCTCAGCCATCGTGCGACCGCTGACGGTCAGGACATCACCGTGCAGCAGACCGGCATCGAGCAGCGTCTTCATCAACGGACGGATTCCGCCGATGTGGATCAACTCGGACATCATGTAGCGTCCGCTGGGACGCAGGTCGGAGAGCACCGGCACACGGCGGCCCAGGCGCGTGAAATCATCCAGGGAAAGCTCGACTCTCGCCTCGTGTGCGATCGCCAGCATGTGCAGCACGGCATTGGTCGAGCCGCCCAGCGCGATGACCATCGTGATGGCGTTTTCGAAGGCCTCGCGACACAGGATGTCCGACGGCTTGATACCGCGTCGCAGCAGCTCGACGACCTGCGCCCCGGCGCGACGGCAATCGTCGATCTTGCTGCGCGAGACGGCTTCCTGGGCGGAGCTGTTGGCCAGGCTCAGGCCCATGGCCTCGATCGCCGAGGCCATCGTGTTGGCGGTGTACATGCCGGCACACGACCCCGGCCCCGGGATCGCCGTGCGTTCGACCTCCAGCAGCTCGGCGGCGCTCACGCGACCGGCAGCCGCACCCCCCACAGCCTCGAACACCGAGACGATGTCACGATGCTTGATGCCCGGCTGGATCGTGCCACCGTAGACGAAGATTGAAGGCCGATCCAGGCGCGCCATCGCCATGACACAGGCCGGCATGTTCTTGTCACAACCGCCGATGGCGACAAAGCCGTCGAAGCCCTGTCCGGCCACCACGGTCTCGATGGAATCCGCGATGACTTCGCGCGAGATCAGCGAATAGCGCATCCCCGGCGTGCCCATGGAGATGCCATCGGAAATCGTGATGGTATTGAAGATGACTGACTTGGCGCCTGCCTCGTCGGCACCACGGCCAGCCTCCTCGGCCAGGCCGTTGATGTGCATATTGCACGGCGTGACCATGCTCCAGGTCGAGGCGATGCCGACCTGCGGCTTGCCGAAGTCCTCGTCGGTAAAGCCGACGGCACGCAGCATCGCGCGACTCGGCGCGTGCTCGAGGCCATCGACAACGATACGTGAATGCTGCCGCGTGTCCGGCGTCTTTGCCGAGTCCCTGCTCATGTGATCTCCCAGGCTGTGGTTCGCGACCGCTCTGGCCGCGGAGCGCCGATTATCGTGGCTGTCTTTAGACGGCCGCCATCTGAGCGGGGTTGGGCGCCTTCAGGCGCGCGCATTCTAGCCGATATCCGGCTGCACACCAATCGGGCATCGCGGGGCGGCGAACATTGCGGCCGTGATGAGCGCCCGACCGGTCTCAACGCGCAAGCACCTTGCCCGGATTCATGATGCCATGTGGATCGAGCATCGCCTTGAGGCCATGCATGAGCTCAAGCTCCACGCCGCCGCGCAGGCGCGCAAGCTCCGTGACCTTGAGCTGACCGATACCGTGTTCGGCGCTGGCCGTGCCGCCGAACGCCACGACCAGGTCGTGTACCTCCCGGGCCACGACCTCCCAGCTTGCCAGGAATGTATCGGCGTTCATGCCCGGCGGGCAGCCGATATTGAAATGCACGTTGCCGTCACCAACATGACCGAACGCCAGTACCGTGCTTCCGGGCACAAGCCGCTCTGCCAGTGCAGTACCGCGTGCAATGAAGGTATCCAGCGCCGCCAACGGTACCGCCACATCGTGCTTGATGCTCGGGCCTGCGTGTTTCTGCGCCGCGGACAGCTCGTCACGCAACTGCCACAGGGCTTGCGCCTGGGCGATGCTCCCGGCGACGACCGCAGCCTCGACCATGCCCTCAGCGGACACACGCGCAAGCGCCGTCTCGAGTGCGTCATCCTCGGCCGCCCGCCCATCACCCTCCAGCAGCACGTACCAGGGGTAAGGCTGGTCGAATGGATCGCGGGCATCTTTACGCCAGTTCAGCACCAGCTCAAGACCGTGGCGGGGCAGCAACTCAAAACTGCTCAGGCTCTCACCGAGCATGCCGCGCAGTCCCGCGAGCAAGTGCAGCGCGCTGGCAGGGCTGCGGACAGCGGCCATCACCGTGCGCGAGGCCTGCGGCAGTGGGTGCAACCGGCAGCACGCTTTGGTGATGATGCCCAGCGTGCCCTCGGCGCCAATGAACCACTGTTTCACATCATAGCCGGCCGTGTCCTTGCGCAGGCCTCGCAGCGCATCGAGAATGCGTCCGTCCGGCAGTACCACCTCCAGACCAAGCACCTGCTGGCGGGCCGTGCCGTATCGCAGTACGTTCGTACCGCCGGCATTGGTGGCGATGCAGCCGCCGATCTGGGCACTGCCCTGCGCAGCAAGGCTCAGCGCGAACTGCGCGCCTGCATCACGTGCGGCCTGCTGCAGCCTCGAGAGCACACAGCCTGCCTCGGCGGTGATGGTGCCACCGACCGCGTCGACCTCCAGGATACGTTGCATGCGCTCCAGCGAGATCAGCACCTGGCTGCCGCTGGCATCGGGAATCGCCCCACCGCACAGACCTGTGTTGCCGCCCTGCGGGACTACCCCGATGCGGTGTTCATGGCACAGCCTCATCACCTGCGACAGCTCGCCGGTCGTGGCCGGTCGTATCAGCAAGGCGGTGGCACCGTGAAAGCGATCCCGCCACTCGCGCAGGCGCGGCGCCAGGACATCAGGGTCGTCACTGGTGCCTTCGGGCCCAAGCAGTTCGCGAATCGCTGCCAGCGCGGTGTGTGCGGACTTCATGAGGGGGGGATCCTGTCGTCGAGCAGCGCAGTGTACCCCGCCAGATCGATGTTGCTGCCGCAGAACACCAGGCCGATACGCATGCCCTCGAGGCGCCCGTGCAGCGGGCCGAGCAAGGCAGCAGTCGAGGCGGCACAGGCAGGCTCCACCGCCAGTGACAGCGTGCGGTAAATGAGGCGCATCGCCGCGCGCAGCTGTTCGTCACTGACCCGTACGAGTTCATCCACGTGCGCGCGACATAGTGCAAAGGACACCGGCATCGCAAATGGCGCACCGAGACTGTCGGCGATCGTAGTCACCCGCTCGATCGACTGCACGCTGCCGGCCGCGAAGCTGCGGTGCATCGTGTCGGCACCCTCGGGTTCCACGCCGATTACCCGGCAGTGCGGCGCCAGCAGTTTCACCGCGGTGGCCACACCGGCACACAGGCCGCCGCCGCCGATGGGTACGATGAGCGCATCGAGCTGCGGGACCTGGGCGATGAACTCGCGGCCCAGTGTCGCCGTGCCCGCCGCGATCTCCAGGCCCTCGAAGGGATGCACGAAGCTGCGTCCATCCTCCCGGGCGATCTCGCCGGCACGACTGAACGCCTGGTGCACATCCTCGGCCAGCTCCACCTGGGCACCCAGGGCGCGGCAGGCCTCGAGGCGCGCAGGGTTGGAGTGCTCAAGCATCACAACCCGTGCGTGCGCCCCAGCCACACGGCCGGCATAGGCCGTCGCGATGGCATGATTGCCGGCGCTCACCGCCACCAGCCCCGCCTGCAGGCGTTCCGGCGGCAGGGACAGGACCGTATTGAGCGCGCCCCGGGCCTTGAAGGTACCGGTACGCTGCCAGAGCTCGAGCTTGATCCAGACCTCGCCCTCGACTGGCCAGGTGGCCACCTCCGCGGGTTGCCAGTGCCATACCGGCGTGGTGCGGATATGCGGCGCGATGCGTGCCTGAGCGGCATCGATATGAGAGAGGGTCAGTGTCTGCATGGCGGGTATCCAACGCGAGCATGGGGGGCGCTCGCAAGCCATCGATCATCCCCATGGTAGTATGGCCAGAAAACACCGGCCCGGGCATGCCATCGTGCGCTCAGGTTTGGTGCCAGGGGAACCCTCAGGTTCAGGACCATGCCATGAGCGTGTACGACAGCACCGGCGCGAGCGCACCGAATCAGGCGTGGCACAGCGCCTCGGGTGAGATGTTCTCGCTCCTCAGCGACGACATGCCACTGGCCGAGCGCAGCAACCTGCTGCTGCTCGATCGTCAGCTGCACGCGGCCTGGGGGCTTGGTGCCAACGTCGTGCTGAACTGGTCTTTCACCGGCTCGGCGATCGATGTGCTCATCGTACCTCACTATGCCGTAGCGGAATTTGCGGCCGCCTCTGCCGCCGCCGACAAAATGCCGCGAGCCAACGCCAATGCCAATGCCAATGCCAATGCCAACGCGCAGAAAGCTACCGTATCGCAGAGTTTCCTGCAGGCACTCATCACCGGCCGACGCGAACTCTCCGCAGAGCGCCAGGCCAAGGTGGCTCGGCTGCTCGACATCACGCCCCAGCGCCTGCAATTGCCCCGGCCATTGTCCGGCGGGACGCGTGAACGCGACATCATCGAGCGCATGGTCAAGCGCTACAGCATCAGCTACGTTGCCTGTCGCGCCGTGGCGCTGTTCGATATCGTCGGCTTCAGCCTGCTCTCGCCTTTCGAGCAGATGACGCAGCTCAACAGCCTGTCCTACTCGATCAATGCAGCTCACAGCCGCATGCTTGAGCGCCAGATCGGCATCAACTTCACGCGCTCGTGTACCGGCGACGGCTTCTATATCTGGAATCGTGACGAAGGCCTCGAGGCCAATATCAACCTCTATCACTTCATGCACCTGGTGCTGGCCGACAACGCAATTGCGCGCAGCAAGGCACGTTCCAATGCTGTACCACTGCTGCGGGCCGGCTTCCATATCGGCGACTGCTACGAGTTCCACCAGGCTGAGGGGCTCAACCCGAGCCTATACAACTATATCGTCGGAGATGTCACGATCGAGCTGGCGAGAATGATCGATCGCGCCCTGCCCGGGCAGATCATGGTTGGAGAATTTCATGCGCGGCTGGATGATCCGAAGCTCTGCGAGCAACACGGCGAGGAACTCGATGCCGTCTGCTTCATGCGCCTGGCGCAGGAGAATCTCGCTCGCCTGAACGGGCTGGAACTCGCCGGGGAGCGCATCGAGGCCATCAAGTGTTACCTAACCGGTGAGCGCACGCTGCTCGGCGACTATGGCATTCGCCGCCTGACTATTGCCGACAAGCACGGCCTGTCGCGCCATGTCTTCAATGCCAAGGTCAACATCTATCGTCGCAGTGCCGCGCCAATCCTGCTGGGTCTCGAAGACCGGGTACTGGCCGGCAGCCCGATCGCCAGGCGCTCGAGCCACCTGAGTGAAACCGGTGGCATGGGCCAGGACAGGCCGGCCACCGAGCCGAATACCGAGTACCCTGCAACGCCGGAGATGCAACCCGGCTGCTAGAAACCGCGCACTGCTCTGTCGAACGCGCGCACTCCGCTTCAGCTGGGCGCGCCGCCACGACGATCGATCGATCCGCTGTCATCCGCAGCGGCGGCACGCAGCGCATTTCGTGACACCAGCATCTCGGTACTCAGATATTGCGGCGACTCGTCATCGTCGGGCACATCTCCACCCTGAACGAAGCGTACCTGGTGACGGCCGATGGCGATCACATCGCCATCTCGCAGCAGGTGTTCGCGGATGCGACGTGCATTAACAAAAGTGCCGTTGGTGCTGGCCAGATCGAGCACATACCACCCCCTGGGTGTGCCCATGAACAGGCACTGGAAGCGACTGATGAACCGGCTGTCCAGGGGAATATCGCAATCTCCGTCCCGGCCCATGACCATGCGCTCGCGTGTCAGCTCGACCTGATGCGTGATCGCACCCCCGGCAGAAAACACCAGCACCGCCTGGTCGTTTTCGGGCTGTTCGTCCGTGGGTTGGCCATCGGCGCTCAGTGTCTCGGACTGAAGTTCCAGTCCCAGCGCCTCGGCAGCCGACTCGATATGCGCCTGGCGCACGACAAGCGCGCCGTCACCCTCCGACGCCGCGCGCTCTAGCGCCTCGAGCATCAGCCGGTTGAGCAGCGGTATTTCTCCATCAGCATAGGCACCGGCAAGGCGGCACAGCTCCACCGGAATGGTCTGGGCTGGCGTGTTCAGGCCTGCCAACTTCAAGCGGGTATGTACGTAGTGCTCGAGCTCCGCAGGTTCCAGTCCCGGCGCCTGGTGGTGCGCCAGACCCCGCGCAGCGGCGGCTTCAGGGCTGCCACCCCTGAGAAACTCCGGTAGCGCGCGATCAGGCAGACCCAGCAGCACCAGGCGCACGGTGAATTCACCGTTATAGCGCAGGCCCACCAGCCAGCGCACGAGCGCCTCCACCTCTTCTCCCGGGAGTTCGTCGGCGGGCAGGCACACATAGGCCAGCTGCCCCTTGCCGGCCTGGTGGCCGATGAACAGCTCCACCAGCGCCTTCAGTTCATCCTCGGCGCTGTCTTCGACATCCAGTCCCCACTTGCGCAGCAAGGTCTGCAGAAAGACATCGGCGCTGTCAGGATAGTGGTCGAACCACGCGACCATGTCGCCATCACGCCCGAAGCGTTCAAGCAACGCTGCGATCACCCGCCGGTGCCCGGTCTCGGGCAGACCACTGATCAGCACACTGCTCACTTTGCCGCTGCGCAATTCGCGCAGGCACTCCGACACACGCGTCGCGAACGCGGGCGTCAATGCCGAAGGTGGCGACTCACCGGTGAACGGCACGGCAGTGAGGCCCCGGCGCGCGAGCACAGTCGTGAGATCCAAGCGTTGTCCCCAGTAACAACTCCAGCCGCTAATACTAGCACTCACCCCGTCGCCGGGCACGCGGGCCGCCCGTAGTCTTCAGCCCAATGTCACCAACTGCAGGCGCGAGAGCACCAGCGCCAGCACGGCCGACAGACATGCGCTGACAGGCACCGTAATAAGCCAGGCCGACACAATGGTGATCAGGTGCGAGCGGCGCACAAGGTAGCGGCGCCGCTGTTTCTCCCCTGGCGGCTTGCCCGAGCCGTTGCCTCCCGCATTTTCCATAAGCACCTCATCGTCGCCGGATACCGGTTGCAGCGGCATGCTTGCAAGACCGGCGAGGCTGCGGTTTGCCAGGTATTCCCGCAGGAACCCGACGCCGAACAGTGCACCGATGGCGATGTGGGTCGAACTCACCGGCAGGCCAAGCGCCGAGGCCAGAATCACCGTAATCGCCGCCGATAACGTCACACAGAACGCACGCACTCGGTTGAGTTTGGTGATCTTGGAGCCGACAGTGCGGATCAGTTTCGGGCCGAACAGCAGCAGGCCGGTGGCAATGCCGAACCCGCCGATCAGCAGAATCCAGAACGGAATCTGCGCCTGGGCCACCAGCTGCCCCTGGCTTACGGTCGTGTGGATGGCTGCGAGCGGGCCAATGGCGTTGGCGACATCATTGGCGCCATGCGCGAATGACAGCAATGCCGCGCCGAAGATCACCGGAATCGTGAACAGCTCACCGACCGAATGCGGGCGGGTGGACATCTCGACGAGGCGTCGGGCGATGACCGGGCGCGTCAGCCACCACGTCGCCAGCATCGCGACGATACCCAGAATCAATGCGGCCAGCACCGGCACATGGACGACCCGCGACAGGCCCTTCATCAGGAGGTAGGCCGAGAACGCACCCGCCATCACACCGACGAGCAGTGGCACACGCCGACGCGCCTGTTCCAGCCGATCCGGCGCATCGATGATCGAGAACTTGATATAGGCCAGAAAGCCGGCAGCGATCAGCCCACCGAGCATCGGCGAGATCACCCAGCTGGCCACGATCCGTGCCACGACGCCCCAGTCGGCAGCGCCAAAGCCGGCCATCGCAATCCCGCCACCGAGCACGCCGCCGACCACCGAGTGCGTCGTCGACACGGGTGCACCGATCCAGGTGGCCAGGTTGATCCACAAGGCCGCTGCGAACAACGCCGCGATCATGGCCGTGACGAATGCCTCCGGGCCGGGCATCGCGGCCGGGTTGATGATCCCCGAGGAGACCGTGGCCACCACATCGCCGCCCGCGATCAGGGCACCGGCTGCCTCGCACACCGCGGCAATGGCGACCGCCACGCCGATCTTCAGCGCCCGGCTGCCCACGGCGGGCGACATGTTGTTGGCGACGTCATTGGCGCCAATGTTCAGCGCCATGTAGGCGCCGATCACGCTGGCGCCGACGATAATCGTCCAGCCACCGCCCACGCCCACGATCGACGCGCTGGCCAGGGCCACCAGCACCAGAAACACAAAGGCGATGCCCAACGGGACGAGGTCGCGGCCGATATCGCGGGTGGCGTGCTCCAGGCGGGTAAGTTTCTTTAAGTCCCGATCGAGCGCTGGTTTGGCCATGATCTCCGTGCCTGCGTCCGGGAAAGCGGGTCGCCGAATAGCCCTCCCGTAACCCTCCTGTAACAGGCGCGCATTCTCGCGGGCGCGCACCCGCCACGGCAACCCGAGTTAGGGCCCGGTGTGTCGCCGGATTACCGCATCGCGCGAAAAGCGCCGGTTCCGTAGGGGATTACCGCGACTTGCATCCTTCGCCTGCTGGCGTAATGTGCGCGGATAACCATCAGATTCAGCGAATGCCGGGGGATGACGTCATGAATGCCAGCGAGACCCCACGCCCTGACGATCGGGTCGCCGTGGCCCCGATCCCCGTCAGCCAGGTCGGTACCGATCGGCCCTGGCGCTGGATTGCGGCCGGGGCGGCGGACCTGCGCCGGGCCGCGCCCGTGAGCCTGAGCTACGGCGCCATCTGGGTCGTGCTCAGCCTTGTCTTCTCGGCTGGTCTGTTCGCTGCCGGGCTGTTCTACTGGCTGCTACCGGCAATCGCCGGGTTCATGTTTGCCGGTCCGCTGGTGGCCGTGGGCACCTATGACATCAGCCGCCGGCTGGCCGCCGGAGAGAAACCCACCCTCGGTCATGCGCTGGGTGCCTGGCGGATCAACACCATGCAGCTGGCCCTGATGGGCATGGCGCTGATGATCTTCATGATCGCCTGGCTGCGCCTGGCAGCGATTCTCTTCGCGCTGTTTTTCGGCGCGCAGACACCCAATCCCCAGGAGCTCTATACCGCCCTGCTGCTGACACCCAACGGGCTTGGAATGCTCGCGGTAGGCACCGCCATCGGCGCGGTCTTGAGTTTCGGTGCATTCGCGATCAGCGTGATCGCCATCCCCATGCTGGTGGATCGGGATGTCAGCGTGCTCGAGGGCATCGAAGCCAGCGTGCGCTGCGTGGCACTGAATTTCCGGCCAATGTTGCTGTGGGCTGCGATCCTGACGGTGTTCATACTCATTGGCATGCTCACGTTCTACATCGGGCTTATTCTGGTGCTGCCGCTGCTCGGCCATGCCAGCTGGCATGCCTACAGGGAGCTTGCGCCCAGGCCCTGATCTATTGCGGTGGATTGGCCTTTGAGTGTTGCCTAAAGAAGTATTGGTCGGAGCGAGAGGATTCGAACCTCCGACCCCTTGCACCCCATGCAAGTGCGCTACCAGGCTGCGCCACGCTCCGACTTTGAATACTCTTGTGTTGCGACATTGCGTCGCAGCGTTGCAATGATACATTGAAGCATGCCGGACGGGGAACCGTCCGACGCAGACTCAACGGCGCAGGATCCGCGCGATCTCCTCGAGTTCCATGCGCAGCTGCCTGACGATCTGCTGGCTCTGGGTCACGTCGCTGCGCGCCTCCTCGCCCTGCAGGCGCTGGCGGGCTCCACCGATCGTGAATCCCTCTTCATAGAGCAGACTGCGGATCTGGCGGATCACCATGACGTCCTGGCGCTGGTAATAGCGGCGGTTGCCGCGGCGCTTCACCGGCTTGAGCTGCGGAAACTCCTGCTCCCAGTAGCGCAGCACATGGGGCTTGACGCCGCACAGGTCGCTGACCTCACCGATCGTGAAGTAGCGCTTCCCGGGAATCGGCGGCAGGTCGTCGTTATTCCCGGCTTCCAGCATATGCCTCTACTCGTGCCTTGAGTTTCTGCCCGGGACGGAACGTCACTACGCGGCGTGCCGTGATCGGAATCTCTTCGCCGGTCTTGGGATTGCGGCCCGGCCGCTGATTCTTGTCGCGCAGATCGAAATTTCCGAAGCCTGACAGCTTGATCTGCTCTCCATTGGCCAGCGCGTTGCGCATGTCCTCAAAGAACGTATCGACAAGCTCGCGTGCCTCGCGCTTGTTGAGCCCCAACTCGTTGAACAGCGATTCGGCCATTTCGGCCTTGGTGAGTGCCATGTTCTCTAATCTCTTATTCTGGCGCCCAGTTCGGAGCCGAGCCGAGCGACGATCGAGGCCACTACCTGTTCCACATCGGCCTCGGCTAGGGTGCGCGAAGCTGCCTGCAAAATCAAGCTTAAGGCTATGCTTTTGCTACCGGAATC
>JAFIFN010000091.1 GCA_020832005.1 Gammaproteobacteria bacterium
TGTAGAGGACTTTCACCTCCAAGTGGGTGCGCCCTGCCGGGCGCACCAAAAAAAACGGCAGGGGCTGATCGCCCCTGCCGCCTGATCCCGCGGCGCAGAAATGCGCGGCGATTCAACTTGCCGATCTGATCAGTACTGACGCGCCTCGGTCTTATATTCCGGGGCGTTCTTCAGAGCATCCTTGGTCGAGCTGACGATGAATTCATGCCCGTCACCCTTTTCGTTCATGCGATGTTCAACCGCATCCCAAGCGATGGCAACATCCTTCTCGCCCAGGCCAAGGAATCCGCCAACGCCGACGATCACGGCCACGATCTGACCCTTTTCATCGAAAACCAGATCGCTGATCGAGCCGATGGTCTCGCCATCCGCACGCGACTTGATATCGCTGCCGATCAGCTCGTCGGCCCGCAATGAATTGGCCGGCTTGCTCGACAGGTAGGTTTCATGGGTCTTGCCATGCTGCTTCGCGCCGTCTGCGCCCATACGCTTCTCCTGCGCACGATCAGCGGTAGCCATACCCTTGTCCTTCTGCGACTGTGCGGGCATCGTACGCTGCTGCTCCTGAACCTGAGCAGGATCCGCAGGCTTGGGCGGCGACTGCGCCAATGCGGAACCCATGCCCAGTGCGATGGAAGGCGCCATGACTGCATAGACTGCCAGTGATTGCAGTTTCTTCATTGAATCTCTCCTTAAGGGACTCTGACCGGCGAACTCGCCGATCCAGCGCACCAACTTAAGCCCCTGGAGAACCGCTGTCTGTTGGATAGCGCACTTGCGATGCTGCCATGCCGTGCCGGCAGTCATCACCGTGGTCGCGCTTACCGTGGCGCTGCGGCGCGGCGCAGACCTCCGGCTACGCCGACTCAGTGGGCCTGCGACCCCTTCACTTCGCGGACAAAATCCACCAGATCACGGTTGAAGCGCTCCGGCTCTTCGGCAAACGGTGAGTGGCCGGATTTGCTGTAGACATGGACCAGCGCCCGGCTGCCCTGGGATTCCACCTGCGCTGCAAGCTTGCGCCCGGCATCCTCGGGCGTGCTGCCATCCTTGCCGCCGACGACAAGCATCAACGGCACCTCGATACGTGAAACCAGGTCTGTGTTATCGAGTGCACGGTCAAACATGTGCCTGCGCGCATAGCCTGGCAGCATCATCGCCAGGGCTGCGGCGCGCTGTCGCCACGCCTCGCCCATGTCGCGCGCAGTCAGCATTCCTGCGAAGTCCTGTGCTGCCCTCAGGTTATCCAGCGGATCCGGGCTCTGCTGCAGTGTGCGACTGCGCGCGAAGCGCTCCGCCATTTCCGGATCGGGCGGTGGTGGCGGCTCAGTGAGCCCACCCCAGGCGCCGGTGAGCACGATGCCGCCAAGCTGGCTCGGTCCGTAATGACGCAGGTAGTCGGCCACAACGAGCGTCCCATACGACCAGCCAAGAATCACGGGCCGATCGAGGTCGAGCGCCTCGATAATGCGCTGCACATCACCGGCCCAACTGGCCGAGTCGGTATAGGCCTGTGCATCCCAGGGTTTGCCGGAATTGCCGTGTCCGCGCAGATCGAAAGTGACGAGATGAAACTCCTCGTAGAGCTCAGGCACCATCTGCTCTTCGAACGACACGGAACTCTGCCCGATGCCGTGGACCAGCAGCAGGGCCGGATTCGACGGGTCGCCCGCCGAGACCACGTTCAGCGGCACGCCGCCATGGCCGGCTACGGTCTGGTAACGCAGCTCCGCGGCCGCAGGGCTGGCAGCGGTCAGCGTCACGGTGGCGAGCAGGACAGCTTGCGCAAGCAGCACGATCGCCCAGCGCATCCCTGGAATTTCACACCATCGTATCAAGACGCTCTCCGTCGTGTGTTCGATTGCCGACCCGTCAGCCTGTGCCCTGAATCACCTGTTACCTGCGATAACGCAGGCTCAGCATGTAGGTGCGTGGCTTGAGAATGGTCAGGGCATCGATCAGTGCCCCTGACACATAGCTTGCGTCATTGGTCAGGTTGCGTCCCTCGAGGGCCAGCTCCCAGGTCTCGTCGCGTGAGCGCAGTGCGATAAACCCATCGAGTCTTCCATAGCCGTCGATCTCAAGGTTGTTCTGGACGTTGACGAAATAATCATCCACATAACGGTAGTCGCCGCCGATGCGCAGCGACCACTCGCCCACCGGTTGCTCGTACACGCCGCCGATCTGCGCCGTCCAGTCCGACACCAGCGGCAGTCCGACCGCGCCGGCTGTGAACGCCGCCGCCCCCGGGTTGAGGCTGCGATAGTCGTCATTCATATAGCCCAGGTTCGCGAACAGCCTGAGGCCGTCAACGGGCACGGCACTGACTTCGAGTTCAACCCCCAGCAGTCTCGCGTCGCCGACGTTCTGGACCGGGAAGGCCCCGCCCGGTGCGCTGGCCACCTGCTGCAGATCGCTGAGCCGGTTGAGGAATACGGTCGCATTGGTGCGCAAACGCCCATCGGCCCAGTCCGCCTTCAGCCCCGCCTCGTAGCTCCATGAGAACTGCGGACGATAGGCCGTGGCAAGCACCGCCGGATTGCGGTCCAGGCCGTTGAACCCGCCTGCCTTGAAGCCGCGTGACACAGATACATAGCCGAACAGCTGATTGTTGAACTCATACTCAAGGCCAAGCTTCGGGGTCCAGGCATCGAAGGTCTCATCCAGGTCGACCGCAACGGATGTCGGTGGAGCGATGGTGGCCACGAATTCCTTTTTGTCGCGGGTGTAGCGCAGGCCGCCGGTCACGCTGAGCCGATCGTTGAGCCTGTAGCTGGCCTGACTGAAGACTGCGATGCTTCGCGTATCGATGCGCTGCTCGAACAGGGGCAGCGGCACGAACGGCGAACCGGTCACTGGTATGAAGAAGATGCCTGCGTCGGTGAACACCTGTTCACCCGATTCGCCGAACAGGAACAGTCCGCCGATCCAGTCTACGCGGCCGTCCAGCGCGGTGCCGAGCAGCTGGAACTCCTGGCTGTACTGGTCTGCGCTCGCATCGGACTGACGGTCGAAGCCCGGCAGGAAGGTATCGGGACCGACCTGGAATCCGCCGGTCAGGTCCCAACGGAAATAGTCGTCGATCTCGCGGTAGGCAGTGATCGAACGGAAGGTCACATCGCCGAACTCGCGCGACAGATCCAGTGACAACCCCCAGGTCTTGGTCTCGCCGCGCGACTCTATCGGTGTCTGGTTCAGGTATTCGTCGAATCCCGCCACCGGCGCGGTCTGACGCGTGCTGCGACGGCTTTCGTACGTCGTGCCGGGCGGTCCGTCGACATAGTTGATCATGACGGGGATGTAACCATCGTTGCGGTCATCGCCGAAGTCGAAACTCCCGACCACGCTCCAGGTGTCACCCTGCCACGCGAGCTTGGTCCGGAATGCCAGGTTTTCCTCCTCGCCGATTCTGCGGTCCAGCGCGCGGTTGTAGATCCAGCCATCGGACTGGTCCCGGTACAGGAATGCGATCGAACCACCGAGTTGCTCGTTGAGCGGCCCGCCGATCGAACCCCGAACAGTGGTATCGCCGAAGCTGCCGAAACCGATGCCGGCATTGAACCAGCGGTCATCGGGACCCGGCGTGCGCGTGACCAGCTTGATGGCGCCGGAGTATGCGTTGCGCCCATAGAGCGTACCCTGGGGGCCGCGCAACACCTCGATGCGCTCGACATCGGTGAGCTGGGCATTCGCACCCTGCAGGCGTGCACGATAGACATCGTCCACGTAGATGCTGACCACGGGTTCGGAGACGATCAGCCCGCCCGTCTGCTCGGAGCCGCCGCGCAGTCCGACCTGGAAGGCCGAAGGGTTGGCCGTGACGGGGATGAGCTGCAGATTCGGGACCGCCTTGGCCACGTCCTGTGTTGTCGTGATCAGCAGGTCCTCGATCTGGGTCTCGCTGAGCGCGGTGACCGCAACAGGCGTCAACTGCAGAAACTGCTCGCGCCGCTGCGCGGTGACGACGACCTCTTCAAGGGCGCCGCCCGCGGACCGGCCCTCCGGTTGCGCTTGAGCAACATGGAGTGCAGTAGTGGATAGAAGCAACACGGATGACAGAGCGAGCAAGCGCATGAATGAAGTCTTCCCAGACATTTATCGTCATCAGTATCCATTCCCGCCACTGAGCTGCAGCAGTTGCAGTCCTGACGTCCGCAACGTGGATACACAGCCTGAGACACTTGCTCTGTCGCGGTGCCTAGAGCTCCCCCCAGCGTGATCGCCGCCGCCAGCGGATCCGCGGCAACACCAGCCCCAGCGCCAGGCCCAGCAGCAGCACAGCCGCACCGGCCACAAACCAGTCGCGCTGGGTGTTACGGCGCAGACTTGCCGCCTCGGCCCTCGCCTCGCCGAGTTCGCGCTCCAGCGTCTCCACGCGTTCGCTCAGCGCCCTATTGCGTTCGCGCAGCTGCAGCGGTTCGGCCGCGGCCTGGCGCAGCTCATCGAGTTCGCGACGCAGCTCCGAGGCATCACGCGCCAGCTGATCACGCTCGCCCTGCAGCGCATCGCGCTCGGCGGTCATGGCATCGAGCATCTCGCCCGCCGAACCCCGCTGGGCCAGTGCCTGGTCGAGTCGTCCACGCAGCTCGGCGAGCTGGGTGCGAGCCGCCGGCTCGTTCATCAGGTAGCGGCTGAGCAGCCAGCCTTCGGTGCCCTGCTCGGTGCGCACGCGGCTGTAACCGCTGTCCGCATCCACCTCGAGAATCTCCACGCGGGTCCCGGCCGGCAGCATGCGCACGATGGCGAACTGGGTACCCGTACCCCGGCGCAGCGTGACTTCCAGCTGATCGGTCACGTAGCCGGCCTGACCCTGCGGCCATGCCACGCCCGTCCATGCGATTGCGATCGCAAGGACGAGAGCAGGCAGACTACGGCGCATCATGAGGCGTCGCTTTGCAGCAGCTCCAGTAACAGTCCGTTGAGCAGTCCGTGGTAGAAGTCACCGGCCTGATCGGCCTCGGCGGCGGCCGCCACCCAGCCGTGCATGTCGGCCTTGGAGGGTACGTCCTCGCAGGCAGCGAATCGCCCGGCCAGCGCATGGCGCGCAACGGTCAGGCTTGCTGCGTAGTGTCCACGTGCTGCGGCATCCTGCCACAGCCCAAGGGCACGGCAGGCGTCTGCAGGAATGGCGCCGGGCACGCCATCGAAATACACGAATGCCGAGACGAACTGCGACTGGCGATGCCCCATGTCAGCGGCACGATTGACATAGCCGATGCCCTCCTGGAATTCGCCGGCATAGAACAGCACGCGGCCCAGGTAGTACACCAGGCGGGGCACGTCGCCATGGGCCTCGACATCACGACGACACGCATCGATCGTGGCATCAATATTCGGCATGATTTTCGCCTGACTCAGGCCCTCGACGATCTTGTCCGGATCCGAAGGGTGGGCGGCGAGCAGATCACAGGCGGTTGGGACGACCCGCTCGTCGGCCTGCGCGGGCATTGCAGACATGACGAGGCACACGGCAGCTGCGAACACGGAAAATCGGTACATAACGGTCTCTCGTCAGCGGTTAACGCACGCGAGTGTAGCAACATTTTCCGCCCGGCCGTATCCTGCTTCCGCACGCTTCATACGCCCTGTCACCCGTTGGCTGGCAGGTACATGCCCGAATCCCGGAGACCGCAAATGACCCTGGCCTACTGGTGCGTTCTGATCTCGATGTTCATGCCGATCGTCTGGACCGGCTTTGCCAAGGCAGGCGGGGTCCGCAGCGGTGCCGGCCGCTATGACAACACCGCCCCGCGCGACTATCTCAACCGGCTTCAGGGGTGGCCGGCGCGCGCCAACTGGGCCCAGCAGAATGCGCTGGAAGCCTTTCCGCCATTCGCGGCCGGCGTCATCATCGCCCATCAGATCGGCAACCTCGCCCAGGGCACGATCGATCTGCTGGCCGTGGTTTTCGTGGTCGCCCGGCTGGTCTATGGGTTCCTGTACATGGCGGATCTCTCGACGCTGCGCTCGCTGGTCTGGTTCGTCGGTGTCGTGTCCACCGTGCTGTTGTTCGTGCTCTCGGTATGAGGCCGAGGGCCCACGGCGCCGACCCGGACCGCGAATGATCCGTCCGGATACATGTGCTATATTGGCACACTTCATGAAGGCCGCAGTCACAGCCCGTTGAGCCGTCCGAACGCCGCCGGCGCGCAGAGTCTGCGCCTCGCGGTCTCATTATCGGTATTCGTGCCGGTCATGGCCGTGATCGCGCTGGGCGGCTGGCTCGCGCTGCACAGCCTGGAACGCCAGACAGTGGCGCGCATGCAGGATGACATCCGGCTCGTCGCAGAGACCCTGCGCCCTCCGCTGGGCTATTCGCTGGAACTCGGGCGTACCGGTGCTGTTGCCAGCGCGCTGGACTCAGCCCGCAGGCTGGGTCTGGTCTACGGCATCTACGTCTACGACCGCGACGGTCAACGCGTCGCCTCGGTGGGCACACAGCGCGGCGAGATCAGCACCGAGGAGGTTCAGGCCCTGGCTGTCGATGGCCAGCGCAGCGCCGAGTTCGAGGAATTCGGCGGCGAGGAATTATTCTCATACTTCCAGCCGCTGACCGATGCCGGCGGCCAGATCATCGGCCTGCTGCACGTGACGCGTCGCGGCGAGGACTTCGATAATTATCTGACGCGGCTGCGGCTGGGCGCCGTGGCGCTGCTGCTGCTGGCCGGCGCGCTGATGGCGGCCATTCTGTTCTTCGGCCATCACCGCGCGGTCGGACGCCACGTGCAGGACATGTGTGAAGCGATGAGACAGGTAGCCGCCGGCGCCCATACCCATCGTGTGCCGGTGCAGGGGCCTGGCGAGCTGCGCGTCCTGGCCGAAGGCGTCAACGGCATGCTCGATGCCATCGAGCAGTCGCGCGAGGAAATCGAACGCCGCCGACAGGCTGAACTGGATCTGCGAGCGCAGCTCGGCCAGGCCGAAAAGCTCGCGGCCATCGGCCAGCTGGCCGCCGGCGTAGCCCATGAGCTGGGCACGCCACTGGCAACCGTAGACGGCCATGCCCAGCAGGCGCTGCGCAGTACGGCACAGCTGCCTGACCACGAGGCCCGGCGCTTCGCACGCATTCGTACCGAGGTTTCGCGCATGAGCCATATCGTGCGTCAGCTGATGGACTTCGGACGTCGCAATCCACTGCGTCGACGAGACACCGATGCCCTGCAGCTGGTGCATACCGCGATCTCCCACCTGCCTGATGAGGGACAGACCGCGACGCCCCGTATCGAGATCGACGTGCCGTCACCTGCCCCGCGCATCGCTGTGGATCCGGTACGCGCCGACCAGGCCCTGGTCAATCTGCTGCGCAACGCCTGTCAGGCGGCGAGCAGCTGCGTGCGCATCGGCTGGCATGCCGACGCCCGGGGACAGGGCTTCGTGGTTGAGGACGATGGCGCGGGCATCGCGGCCGAACATCTCGAACACCTGTTCGAACCGTTCTTCACCACCAAGGACGTGGGCGCGGGCACTGGCCTGGGCCTGGCGGTGGTCCATACCATCGCCCAGGCGCACGACGGCACGATCACGGTCGATGAGTCACCCCTGGGCGGCGCGCGCTTCATACTGCTGCTGGAGCCCCCGACGTGACGCAGGCGCAGTCGGGTGAGCTGCCGCGCATCCTCGTGGTCGAAGATGACGCGGCCCTCAGCGAACTGCTGGCAGAGGAACTCGCCGACGCAGGTTTTGCACCCGTACTCGCAGGCGATGTGCAGCAGGCCCTGCAGCTGCAGCGTGAGCGCGGCTGCGACCTGGTCATCAGCGACCTGCGTCTGCCTGGCCAGGACGGCATGGCGCTGCTAAAGGCCCTGCGCCAGGACGGGGGCAACACCGGCTTCATCATGATCACCGGGTTCGGCACCATCGAGCAGGCTGTCGAGGCACTCAAGCAGGGCGCGGACGACTTCCTGACCAAGCCCCTGAAACTCGATCACCTGCGCCTGGCCGTAAAGCGGGTGCTCGAGTATCGCCGGCTGCGTGCCGAGGTCGAGCACTACCGGCAACTGCTGGGGGGCGGCGATTTTCACGGCATGATTGGCCGCAGCGATGTCATGCGCAAGCTGTTCGAGACCATTCGCCGCGTTGCCGGCGCGCGCGGGCCCGTGCTGATCACCGGCGAAAGCGGCTCAGGCAAGGAACTCGTGGCCCGGGCCATCCATGCCGAAAGCGAACGTGCCGACGGACCCTTTGTTGCCGTCAATTGCGCCGGCATCCCTGCCGAGCTGATGGAAAGCGAGCTGTTCGGCCATGTCGCGGGCGCCTTCACCGGTGCGCGCCAGGCGCGCGACGGCCTGTTCATGTCGGCCCAGGGCGGCACGCTGTTGCTCGACGAGATTGGCGAGATGCCTGCCGAGATGCAGGCGAAGCTGCTGCGCGTGCTCGAGGACGGTCGCCTGCGCCCGGTAGGCAGCAATCGCGAGAGCGTGCTGGATGTGCGCATCCTGGCAGCGACCCATCGCGACCTTGAAGCCGCCGTGCGCGAGGGCAGCTTTCGCGAGGATCTGTATTTCCGACTTGAGACCTTCCAGGTGCGTATCCCGCCCCTGCGCGAGCGCGGCGATGATCTTGAATTGCTCGCAGCCCAGCTGGTGGCGCGTCTGGGCGCTCAGCGCACACCACCGGTCAACAGCCTCTCCAGTGCCGCACTGGCGGCACTGCGCAGGCATGGGTTTCCCGGCAACGTGCGTGAACTGTCCAACGCGCTGGAGCGCGCAGTGGCCTTCTGCCAGGGTGGCGAGATCGATCTGACGCATCTGCCCGAGCGCCTCAGACACGGCGCCGGGCCGTCGGAGCGCATGGCCAACGCAACCCCGTGGCAGGGTGAGGAGCTGCCCACGCTTGAGACGGTGGAGCAGCGCTACATTCAGCACGTGCTGACGCAGCTCGGCGGCAACAAGCGGCGTGCCGCACAGGTGCTGGGCATCGGCAGGCGCACCTTGTACCGGCGACTCGGCGTTGAGGAATAGGCTGTCAGATCCCGCCACTGACGGCGCATGTGTAGATTTGACACAGTGCGAACGCACTTCAGCGCGAGATCTTACATTCTAAAAAACCTATAATTTATTGTTTTAAATAATATAAAAAAATCTGGCATGGCACTTGCTACATGTTCTGGTGAATTCATCGGAAAGGAGTTTAGTCCATGAACAATCCAGTCAAGCTGATACGTCGCAGCTGTCTCGCCGCCCTGGCCGCCAGCCCGCTCGCGCTGGCCCCGGCCGCTTTCGCGGAGTACCAGTCTGATGCGGCCGCGGCTGCGGAGCGCGACTATGCCGCCCAGGCCCAACAGCCAGCAGTGAACATCGACGATGCCACGCTGGACCAGTTCGCCAATGCGTTCCTGGAAGTGCAGACCATCCAGACCTCGGCGTCACAGGAGATGGAACAGGTGACCGACCAGGCCCAGGCGCAGGACATTCAGCAGCGCGCCCAGGACGAGATGGTCCAGGCCGTGATCGACACCGGTCTGAGCGTCGAGGACTACAACCAGATCGCGCAGCAGATGAACACCGACGCAGAATTGCGTGAGGACATCATGGCGCGTCTTGAGGAACAGCGCGGCAGCTAAACGCGCAGGTTTCCAGGCGGACCACCTTCGGTAGTCTGCCGAGGCAAACCACGGATCGGGGGGGCCCCCAAAGGGGCGCGGGGGTTTTTTTGCCAGCGCCATCTGCCCTGATCTTGCGCGAGCAGCCTCCCACCCCTGCCCGTCAATCCGACCCGCGTCGCCAGACGAGCAACATATTGTTGGCTGGCAGCGCATGGTCTGCGTCTAGCGTAAAACCACAGTCAGCAGCCAGCAGCTTAAGCTCGCGCAGATCGCGAATGCCCATCCGGGGATCGCGCAGCCGCAACGAGTTGTTGAACTCGCGATTGCTGGCACTGGTGAACTCGCCATTGATATTGAATGGCCCGTACAGACAGAAAGGCGCCCCCGACGGCAGCAGCGAACCCAGCCCGGCAAACATGGCGCAGACCTCGTGCCAGGCCATGATATGCGCGGTGTTCGCGCTGAACGCCGCATCGATGCCCTCGGGCACAGGCCATGGCCGCATGGTCACATCCAGCGCCAATGGCGCGACCACGTTTTGCGCCCCATGTTCGGCAATCCAGGCGGCAATGCCGGGGTGGTTGTCGACGACATCGCTGGTATGCCAGGTCACATCGGGCAAGGCGTCTGAGAAATACACCGCATGCTGACCGGTGCCAGAGCCGATTTCCAGCACCTGCGAGGCGCTGGAAAAGACCTCCCGAAGCACCGCCAGAATCGGCTCACGATTTCGCTCACAGGCCGGCGAAAACGGCAGATCGCTCACTGCGACGATACGCTGGCCGCAGCACCGAGCTCCGCACGCAACAGGTACTCCCGATAATGTCGCAGCTCGGCAATCGAGTCGTGAATATCATCCAGCGCCAGATGACTGGATTCCTTCTTGAAGCCTTCTGCCACCTCCGGCGCCCATAGCTGGGCGAGGATTTTCAGCGTCGAGACGTCGAGGTTGCGATAGTGGAAGTAGCTGGCCAGCTCCGGCATCGAGCGCACCAGGAAACGACGATCCTGACAGATGCTGTTGCCACACATCGGCGAGGCGCCGGCCGGCACCCAGTTGCGAAGGAACGTCAGCGTGATCAGCTCGGCCTCCTTCTCGGTGATGTGACTGGCCTGCACGCGACGGGTCAGCCCCGAGCCACCATGCTGCCGGGTATTCCACTCATCCATGGCCGCAAGTCTGTCAGCGGACTGGTGAACAGCCATGACCGGGCCTTCCGCCAGCACATTGAGATCAAGATCGGTGACGACCGTCGCGATCTCGATGATGCGATCCTGCTCCGGGTCCAGACCCGTCATCTCAAGGTCGATCCAGATCAGATTGTCCTGCCTGCACTGCATGTCGTATCCATATCCAGCCAAGGGCGCCAGGCTTGAGTATAGCGGCCGCCCGCGTAGCGTGGCGGCGGCTTATACTTGACGACCATGCCGCCGAAAGTACCCGTCAAGCCCACAGACACGCACAGCGATGCGCAGGCGGGGCTTGTGGTGGCGCGCTTCCGGCGCGATTTTCTTGTCGATGATGCCTCGGGACAGCGCCACCGCTGCCTGGCGGGGCGCCGCGACGTGCGGCCGGTCGTCGGCGACCACGTCACGTTCATCCCCGGCGGCGAAGACGCCACCGGGCGCATCACCGGGGTCGCCAGACGCGACAACTGCCTGGCACGCATCGACAGCCGCGGCGGCGCCGAGCCACTGGCGGCCAATCTCACGCAGCTGCTGGTCATTGTTGCCAGCCAGCCGCCGCCGGATGCGCTGGTGATCGACCGCTACCTGTGTGCTGCCCGGCTGCTCGACATGCGCGCCAGCATCATCCACAACAAGATCGACCTGGACGGCGCCTGCGCGCCCGCACTGACGGCCCTGCTCGATGAATACCGCAGCATTGGCTACCGTGTGTTCGCGGCGTCTGCCGCCAGTGGTGAGGGACTTGCGGAGATTTCAGCGGCGCTCGCCGACGAGATCACGAGCTTCGTCGGTCAATCGGGTGTCGGCAAATCCTCGCTGGTCAATGCGCTGATTCCAGGCGCGCAGCAGAGTGTCGGGCGCATTTCCGATAAATCCGGCGAAGGCCGCCACACCACGACCACGGCGCTGGCACACCGGCTGGGCGACAGCGGCATGGTCATCGACTTTCCCGGCGTGCGCGGCTACAGCCCGCCTCTGCCGGAACCGGCCAGCGTGCAGAGCGGCTACCTGGAGATCGCGGCGCTGTCGGGGGCGTGCCGGTTCGCCGACTGCCTGCACGACGATGAACCCGACTGCGCCGTCAAGGCCGCCGTGGCCGACGCCAGGATCAGTCAGCGGCGCTACCAGAGCTATGTTCACCTGTTGCGACTGGCGCGACGACTCGACTCTGCCCAGGCGCGCTCGGCACGCCGCCACTAGCGCCCAGGGCGTCAGCCGGGCGGCCAGCCCATCTGGCGTCCTGCCAGCACATGCAGGTGAATATGGTAGACGGACTGCCCGCCGTGGCGATTGGCATTCATTGCCACCCGGTAACCGTCCTGTGCGTGGCCATGCTCGGCTGCGATGCGTGCGGCCACCACCAGCAGCCGCCCGACCAGCTCCGCCTGGTCCTGCGTGACATCGTTGAGTGTGGCGATATGGCTGCGCGGAATGACCAGGCAGTGAAACGGTGCCTGCGGATTGACGTCGCGAAAGGCGATGATCTCGTCATCCTCGTAGAGCCGCTCGGCCGGGATCTCGCCCGCCACGATACGGCAGAACAGGCACTCCGGGTCGCTGTTGATCGTGCTCATTGTGTCCTCCTGCGCCCTGAACCCGCGCGTCAGATCTCTTCGGCACCGGCCACATCACGCCGCAGCCGCAGACGACCTGTCAGCGCGCGCGACAGCGTCCCGGCATCCACGTACTCGAGGTCGCCGCCGATCGGCACGCCGTGGGCAATGCGCGAAGCCTGCACGCCGTGACGTGCGGCCAGCTCGGCGACCAGCTGCGCCGTGGCGTCCCCCTCCACGGTCGTGCCCGTGGCGAGAATCAGCTCCTCAACCTGCTCTTCGGCCAGGCGCCGCGCCAGTCGATCCAGGCCCAGTTCATCAGGGCCGATACCATCCAGCGGCGAGAGGTGGCCCATCAGCACGAAGTACTGACCCTGGTAGGCCCCCGACTCCTCGATTGCGAGCACATCGGCGGGTGTCTCCACCACGCATACCAGGCGGCTGTCGCGCGACGGCGATCGGCAGATGCCGCAGACGGGCTCCTCGGTGAGCATCCGGCAGCGTGAGCAATGGCCGATGCGCTCGACGCCTGCCTGCAACGCTTCGGCCAATCGCCGCGCACCCCCTCGATCACGCTCCAGCAAGTGAAAGGCCATGCGTTGGGCCGACTTTCGGCCGACCCCGGGCAGCACCCGCAGCGCCTCGACCAGTTCTTTCAAGAGAGGTGAGAAACTCACCATAAATCCTTGTTATTAATGAATATCATCACTTAACCTAAAATGGCAGCTTCATGCCGCCGGGGAGATTCAGGCCGGCGGTCATGCCGGCGAACTTTTCCTGAGTCGTGCGCGCAACACGACTGGCGGCATCATTGCAGGCGGCTGCGATCAGGTCTTCGAGCATGTCGCGATCGTCGCCCATCAGGCTTTCGTCGATCTCGACATTGCGCACTTCATGCTTGCAACTCATGTGCACCTTGACCATGCCGCCGCCTGACTCACCCACGACCATCGTCTCGGCGAGCTCCTGCTGGGCGCGCTCCATGTTGGCCTGCATTTCCTGGGCCTGCTTCATCAACCCGCCAATCCCACCTTTCATTAAACAAGCTCCCTATCTGATTGACTGAAAACTATTCTTTGCGCTGCAGAGGTTCCACTGAATTCAGATCGAGCGTGGCGCCAAAGGTTTCCTGCAGGGCCTGGACGTTCGGGTCGGCGGCGATGGCATCGCGTGCTGCCTGCAGGCGTTCATCACGCTCGCGCGCCTCGAGATGCGCCGGCGTGGGTGCCGGCGGGGCCTCGCTGCTGATCCGCAGTTCCACTCGCCGGGCCAGATGGCGTCCAAGCGCCGCCTCGAGCTTGCCCCGGATGTTGCCGGTGTTCATGTGCGCCCCACTTTCGTCCAGCGCCAGGTGCCACAGCGCGCCTTCACAGCGCAGCAATGCGCAATGGTTGGCCAGTTGCAGCGCCGCACCCCTCAGCCCGGCCGCGGCAATCAGGCTGCGCCAGTCGATATCGTCGCCCTGGGCAGCCGGCCTGTTCTGACCGGCGGCTGACGCAGCGCCTCGTTCGCGCCCTGGAGCGCTTGCCGGCCTGGCCGGAGCCTGGGGCGCCGCCTTGCGGGCCGCCGCAGGCCGGGAATGCTGCACACTGCCTGATGGCAACGCTCCAGCAGCCACCGGCGCGCCCGCCGCCGCCGCCGATGAGCCGGCGGGCACGGCACGGCTGGCCCCGCCACCGGCGAGGCCAGCCGCCCGCGCAGGCGTTGCCGCCTGATCCTCGCCCTGGGTCCCGGATGCCCCGCCGGCAGGACGCATCGCCAGCATGCGCAACAACGTCATCTCGAAGGCGCCGCGCTGGTCTGCGGCCAGGGCCAGTTCGCGGCGGCCGAGCAGTGCGATCTGGTAGCACAGCTGGACATCCTCGGCAGACATCCGTATCGCAAGCTCTGCGAGCGCTGCGCGTTCCGGCCCCTCCTCGATGGCCGGATCCACGAGCTGCATCACGGCAATGCGCTGCAGCAGCGAGGCCAGCGCCTGCAGCCCCTCGGCGTAATCGGGTGCCCGTTCATCCATGGCAGCAACCTGGGCCAGCACGGCACGCCCGTCGTGCGCCGCCAGGGCCTGCACGATCGCAAGCACCTGGTCGCGATCGATGGTGCCGAGCATCTCGGCCACTTCGCTATCCGTGACCTTGCCGCCACCATAGGCGATCGCCTGGTCGAGCAGGCTCAGGCTGTCACGCACGCTGCCCTGGGCCGAGGCGGCAATCAGCTCCAGCGCCCGAGCTTCGAAGGCCACGCCCTCCTCGCCACACAGCCGCTGCAGGTGCGCCACCAACGCAGCCGGTTGCAGGCGCTTGAGATTGAACTGCAGGCAGCGCGAGAGCACGGTCACAGGCAGCTTCTGCGGATCGGTGGTCGCCAGCAGAAATTTCACATGTGGCGGCGGCTCCTCGAGCGTCTTCAACAGCGCGTTGAAAGAGTGCGTGGAGAGCATGTGCACCTCGTCGATCAGGTACACCTTGAAGCGGCCACTGGTGGGCGCGTACTGGACGTTGTCGAGCAGTTCGCGGGTGTCATCCACCTTGGTGCGCGAGGCGGCATCGACCTCGATGAGGTCGACGAAACGGCCGCGGTCGATCTCGGTGCAGGCGCGGCACTCACCGCAGGGCCGCGCGGTGATGCCGGTCTCGCAATTCAGGGCCTTGGCCAGCACCCGCGCCACCGTGGTCTTGCCCACGCCGCGCGTGCCGGTGAACAGATAGGCATGATGCAGCCGGTCGTTGTCCAGCGAGTTGATCAGGGCGCGAAGCACATGCTCCTGGCCGATCATCTCGTCGAACTGCCTGGGGCGCCACTTGCGCGCGAGGACCGTATAGCTCATCGACCGGTCCGGGGATCAGTAGAACACTGGATCATTCGCGTGGTGACATCCCGGCGCCCGTAGCATGGCCCGCCCTGCCCGGCGGCGCGAGCCCGGAATTGCCTGGACGGACACTCAAAGATTCAAGTGGAGGTCCACGCCAGCTGCACCCCGGCGCCCGATCGCACCGCTACCGTTGCTCCCTTCCGGGCCTGGCGGGGTTCACGGCTGATCGCCGCGGGGGAACCGACGCGGACCGCCACGTACAACTTTATCACCGACCGGGTGGTCGGCGACAGGCCGACCGAGAGACGGTCAGCCCGTCAAGCCCGCCACACCGATCACCACCAGCGTCGCCACGACAGGCACGATGATCGTCACCACGGCAATGTCGCGGTAGGCCTTGCGATAGGACAGGCTCATGATCGTCATCATGACCACCACCGCACCGCTGTGCGGCAACGAATCCAGGCCACCCGAGGCCAATGTGGCGATCCGGTGCAGTACCTCGGGGGCGATGCCCATCTCCAGGTAGCCAGGCGCCAGCGATGCCATGAAGATCTGCAGCCCGCCGGAGGCCGAGCCGGTGATGGCCGCCACCGTGCTGATCGACAGGAAGGCCGAGAGCAACGGTGGCAACGCACTGTCGACAACAATGGCGCTGAACTGCGCGAAGCCGGTGGTCTGTACGACCACGCCGCCGAAGCCGATGATCGCTGCGGTGTTCATGATCGGCAGGATCGCATCGTTGGTCCCGCGCCCGAGGCTTGCCAGGCGCGCACCGGCCAGCCCCGGAAACGTGACCAGCGCCAGCAGCGTGCCCACCGCCAGCGCCATGCTTGGCCAGAACACCGGCTGACTGGCGGCGAAAGCCGCGATGCGGGCTGCGGCGGTGTCACTGTCGGGGGGCAGGAACATCGTCAGCAGCCGCGGCACGATGATGATCGTCAACACCACCAGCAGTGGCAATACCGCCAGGGCCCAGTGCGGCAATGCTCCGGCCTGAGGCGCCAACTGTCCGGTCTCCTCGTGGGGCGCAGGATCAAAGTCGTGGGGGGGGGG
>JAFIFN010000092.1 GCA_020832005.1 Gammaproteobacteria bacterium
TTTTATTCAATTAAAGGGAATTATCGTCTGTTTGGTTTTTGGGTCAACGATCTTGAGACGGTGTTTGTTGATTTTTTTTTTTTTTTGTGACTGCCCCGCCCGGGGGGGTGTAGGCCCCGGGGGCGCGGACCCATTTGCACTCCTCGCGCGGCTGCCAGCGTGGCGGGTACACTGGCAGGGTGAACATAATCTCCAGCAAACACATGACCGGCCCCTCCCAGCGCTGTGCAGCAGTGGCGCTGCTCATGGGCCTGTTCATTGCCGTTGGCGGCCTTGCCGGGAACGCCTGGGCCGGCGCCGACCCGGTGGCCAGGCTCGAGGCCCAGCGCGCGGCCTTCCGCGTGGCCTGGCCGGAAGCCGAGCGAGGTCGCTGGGACCGCGTCGAGCCGCACCTGGCGCTGCTCGAAAGCTATGTGCTGTATCCGGAACTCAAATCCGCGTGGCTGCGCGCGACCATCTCGGCGCGGGATCCCAGCGAACTCAACGCCTTCCTCGACGCTCTCGAAGGCCACCCCGTGGCCCGCGAAGTCATGCTGCGCTGGCTGTCGGTGCTGGCCGCACGCGAGGACTGGGCCGGCTTCGATCGCGTCTACCGGCGCATGGGCGGCAGCAGCGGCGCGCGCCTGCAATGCCAGGCGGCCCGCGCCGGACTGGCGCTGGGACCCGACGCGCAGTGGACCGAGCAGGCACTGGCGCTGTGGCGGGTCGGCGTCAGCCAGCCCAACGAGTGCGATCCGGTATTCGCGCGACTGCGCAGCGATGGCACGCTGACCCCCGCCCACTATCTCGAGCGCATGGAACTGGCGCTGGAGCGGCGCCAGTTCGGGCTGGCGCGGTTTCTGGCACGCTCGCTGGACGACGATGCGCGTCAGCGCGTGCGCGCCTGGGAGGCGATGCAGCAGGACACGGCAGGCGCACTGGCCAGCCTGCCGCAGAACCCGGCGGACGACGACGAATGGCAGCGTGCGCGCTACGGTCTGCTGGTGCTGGCCAGCCGCGATTCGGATGGCTCATTCGCGCAGTGGCAAAGACTCAAGGCTCACTACGATGTCACTGATGCCGACGAGGTGGGTCGACGCATCGCCCTGGCCGGCGCGCGGCGCAATACCGCACAGGCGGCGCAGTCACTGGCCAGCCTGCCAAGTTCGGCCATCGACCAGGACGTGCGCCACTGGCAGATGCGCCTGGCTGTGCGCGAGCAGGACTGGGAACGCGCGCTGCGTGCGACCACCACCCCCGCCGAACAGAGCGCAACGGCCCTGGACTTCTGGCGCGCCCGCGCACTCGAGGCACTGGGCGAGCAAAGCCAGGCGACCAGTGCGTTTCGCCGCGTGGCCGCCGAGCGCAATCTCTATGGCTTCATGGCAGCCGAGCGCGTCGGCCAGCCCAAGGCCCTGCACCACCAGCCCACGGCCGTCGACCTGGTCATACAGCGCAGACTGGAGTCACGACCCGAATTCATCCACGCCCGGGAGCTGTTCATGGTCGGCCTCGACAGCCGCGGCCGCAGTGCCTGGAACCGCGCGACCGCGGAGCTGGAAGGCCACGCGCTGGCGCAGGCGGCGCTGCTGGCCCATGCCTGGGGCTGGCATTCGCGCGCCATTGCCACCGCTGCCCGGGCCGGCCTGATGGATGACCTGGAGATCCGCTATCCGCTGGCCTGGCACGAACGCTTCGCCACTGTTGCCGATCTCTCGGCCATTCCCAGCACCTGGAGCATCGGCGTGGCGCGCAATGAAAGCCTGTTCATGCCCGACATCGCCTCCTCGGCCGGTGCCGTGGGGATCATGCAGCTGATGCCCGCCACCGGTCGCGAAGTCGCCGCCGATCTGCGCATGCCCTACCAGGGGCTGGCCACGCTGATCGATCCCGACCTGAACATCCGGCTGGGCACGCGTTATCTCGAGCGCATGCTCGGACAGTTCGGCCGTCACTACGTGCTGGCCACGGCGGCCTACAACGCAGGACCCGGCCGAGTGCAGCGCTGGCTGCCCGCCGGTGACGTGCCGGCCGATGTCTGGATAGAGACCATTCCTTTCGATGAGACCCGCGACTACGTGCACCGGGTGATCGCCAGCCAGGCGATTTTTCACTGGCGCCTGACCGGTGACGAACTCGCGCTCGACGACATCATGGTGCCGATCCCCGCCCGGCCCGGCGGCTGAACTCCCGGCCAGCGACTGGCCTATAATCGCTCAGGTCACTTCTCTACTCATTGCCAATCCCGGCCATCAGCACGGATCTGCCCAGTTATTCATGTCCGAAAAAACCATCTGTATTCTTGGCGCGAGCGGCTTTCTGGGCACACGCCTGGCCACCCGCCTGGCGCGCGATCGCCACACTGTCATCGCACCTACGCGCTATCGCGAGGGCGCCCGGCACCTGCTGGTGCTGCCCAGCCTGACCCTGGTCGAGGCCGACCCCCACGATCCCGCCCAGCTGACGGGGCTGCTGCAGGGCTGTGATGCCGTCATCAACCTGGTCGGCATCCTCAACGAAAAGGGCCGTGACGGCAGCGGCTTCCGGCATGCGCACAGCGAGTTCGCGCGCAAGCTGGTGCAGGCCGCGCAGGCCGCGGGCGTGCCGCGGCTGCTGCAGGTCAGCGCGGTCAAGGCCAATGCCGAGCGCGGGCCGAGTCACTACCTGCGCAGCAAGGGCGAGGCCGAAGAGATCATCCGCAGGGACAGCGGTCCCGAGCTGGCGTGGACGATCTTCCAGCCCTCGGTGGTGTTCGGCCCGGATGATTCGTTCCTGAACCGTTTCGCGGGGCTGCTGCGGCTGATGCCGGTGCTGCCGCTGGCCCGCCCCGATGCCCGTTTCGCGCCCGTGTACGTCGAGGATGTGGTCGAGGCGCTGGTCGTGGCCCTGAACGAGCGGCGCACCCATGGCCAGACCTACCAGCTGTGTGGCCCCACGGTGTACTCGCTGCGTGAACTCGTGGTGTTCGTGGCGCAGACGCTGGGGCTGCGTCGCGGCATCATCGGGCTGCCCGACTGGGCGTCACGCCTGCAGGGTCGCATCATGGATTTCGTGCCCGGCAAACCGTTTTCCACCGACAACTACCTGTCGCTGACCGTCAGCAGCGTATGCAGCGAAGCCGGACTGGAGAAACTGGGGATCGAAGCACACTCGCTGGAGAGCATCGCGCCGCGCTACCTGCGCAATCGCAACGAGCGCAGCCGGCTCAGCAAGCTGCGACGCCTGCCGCGGGAATAGCGCCGCGGTCAGCTGCGACGCCTGCCACGCCAGTCGCGCCTCAGTCAGTTGCGAGGTCTGCCACGGGGCTGGCCACGGCACTGGCGTCATCGAGCAGCTGCCGCAGCGCATCGTGGCGCTGTGCATGCGGCATGTCGCCTACTGCCTCGGCGCGACGATGAAAGGTCTCGATGTCGCCGCTGTCGGCAAGCAACTGGTGGAAGGCCGGCACCAGCGCACGATAGGTGCTCACTGCCAGCAGGTGGGCGTTGTTCAGCGGGCGTGCGAAGAAGCCATCGAAATTCGGCCCATGGGTCCACTGCGCACGATGTCTGGCATAGTCCACCCGCATCTGCTGGAACGCCGCAGATTTCGCATCACGCATCGACGACTCATCCAGCCCTGAGGCGTAGATCTGCGCGAGGCGCTCGCGCTGCGTCTCGATCAGCGCATCGAGCACGGCGCGTCGTTCGAGCAGCAGTGCATAGTCTGCCAGTGCTTCGTCCTTGCCCTGCGCTGCGAGCCAGCGCCGTGTGCCGTACTCCTCGATGGCCGTCGCATAGGCCTCGTTGAAATCGGTGTCGCCCGACACGTAGAGCTTCTGGTGGGCCAGCTCGTGAAACACCAGGCCTGCCAGGTAGGTCTCGCCGCGATTGACCATGGTGTTGAGTACCGGGTCGGCGAAACGTCCCAGCGTCGAGTACGCCGCCACGCGCCCGACCTGGGTATCGTAGCCCTGGGCGGTGAGCCGGGCGGCCAGCGCCTGGGCACGCGCCTCGCTGAAGTAGCCGCGATAGCTAAGACACCCGGCCACCGGAAAACACCAGGTCCTGGGTGTGAGCGAAAACTCCGGCACGGCCACCACGTTCCACACCACCGAATCGCGCTCGAGGTCCGCATAGCGGGTGTAACTGCGGTTGTCCGGCAGCGCCAGCTCGTCCACCGCGAAACGGCGGATGAGCAGCGCGCGTTCCAGCTGCTGGGCCAGCGCGGCGTCGGTGGCGGGATCGGCCAGCAGCGCCTCGATGGGCTGGGCGCGGCGCATCAGGTCCAGGTGCCCGGCGGCCGCCTGCAGGTAATAGCAGCCGCTGATCGCGGGCATGGCGACCAGCAGAATCAGGACTTGCAGTGTCTTGCGCATGGTCCCCGGACGATAGCATGCGCCTTGAGGGATAATGTCCCGATGGAGATCTACCAGGTAGGCGGTGCGGTGCGCGACCAGCAGCTCGGCCGGCCCGTGCACGAAGTCGACTGGGTTGTCGTCGGCGGCACGGCCGAGGCCTTGCTGGCACGCGGCTTCCGCCAGGTCGGCAAGGACTTCCCGGTGTTCATCCATCCGACCAGCGGCGAGGAATACGCACTGGCCCGCACCGAGCGCAAGACCGCGCCGGGCTATCACGGCTTCGAGGTCGACGCCTCGAGCACGGTGACGCTGGAAGAAGACCTCGCGCGCCGCGATCTGACCATCAACGCGATGGCAAAAACCGAGGACGGCCGTATCATCGATCCGTGGGGCGGGCGCGCGGACCTCGAGGCCCGGCGCCTGCGTCATGTCTCGCCGGCCTTCGTCGAGGATCCTGTGCGCATTCTGCGCGTGGCGCGTTTCGCAGCACGCTTTCACGCGCTGGGCTTCGAGGTCGCCGACGACACCATGACCCTGATGCGCAGGATGGTCGCCGATGGCGAGGTCGACGCGCTGGTCCCCGAACGCGTCTGGCAGGAAACCGAACGCGCATTGGGCGAAGACGACCCGCAGGCGTACTTTGCGGTGCTGCGCGAATGCGGTGCACTGGCCCGCGTGTTTCCCGAACTCGACGCGCTGTTCGGCGTGCCCCAGCCACCGCGCTGGCACCCGGAAGTCGATACCGGCGTGCACTTTCTGCTGGTCATGGAACAGGCCGCACTCCTGTCACCGAAAACCACCGTGCGCTTTGCCGCTCTGACCCACGACCTGGGCAAGGGTTCGACGCCGCCGGATCAGTGGCCGAGCCATCGCGGCCACGAGGAGCGCAGCGTGAAGCTCACGCACGAGCTGTGCAATCGCCTGCGGGTCCCCAATGCACACCGCGATCTGGCGGTGAAAGTGGCCCGCTACCATGGCCATGTGCATCGCGCCTTCGAGTTGCGCGCACAGACGCTGCTCAAGGTTATCGAGGCCGTCGATGGCCTGCGTCGGCCGGGCCTGCTCGATGACTTCCTGCTGGCCTGCGAAGCCGATGCCCGCGGTCGTACCGGGCTGGAACTCGATCCCTACCCGCAGGCAGCGCTGTTCCACAGTGCCGCCCGGGCCGCGGCCGAAGTCAGCGCGCGTGCGCTGGTGGCCGATGGCTTCCAGGGCCAGGCGCTGGGGCGGGAACTGCATGCACGGCGCGTGCGTGCGATTGCCGCGCGGCTGCGTGACGGTGAACTGACGGAAAGCATCGAAGACCCGTCAGCCGACAGCGGCAATGGCAACGGCAATGGCGAAGCGGCGCCTGGCTGAGCGTGGGCAGCGTGGGCTGAAGGCCAGTGCTTGCTTAAGCCGGGCTTGGTTTGGTGCCAGTTTTGGCGTTGCCTGCGGGGGGCCTTTGACGGAATGGCTCCCTTCGGTCCGCTTTATTTCCGCCAAAGGCCCCCCGCAGGCAACGCCACTCGGAGCTTGGGTCAGCGTCAGTGAGGTTACAACCGATCGCGGAGGTCGCGCAGGCCGAAACCCGGCGGCTGCATATTGAGCCCGCGCGTCAGGGCCATGACGCGGAAGCGCTCGCCCATTTCGCCGGGCATCAGCAGGGTCTTGAGTTCGCTGGCGCGCGTGACCGACTCGGGCGACAGACTCTGCGCGGCGACGGTGGCGATATCGATGCCGCCGTCGAGCAGGAAATGGGCCTGGGTGGCGTAGCCGGCCACCTCCCATCCGCACTGCCCGGCCGTGTCGGCCACCGTCGTGAAATCCACCCAGGCGGTGATGTCCTGAAGGCCCGGCAGAATCAGCGGATCATCGTGGGCGCGGTGGCGGAAATGGCAGCGCAGCGTGCCGGCGCTGCGCTCGGGCAGGTAGATTTCGCGCCGCGGCAGTCCGTAGTCGATCAGTAGGGCTGCGCCCGCTTCGAAGCACTCGAGCACGCTGGTCAGCCACGCCGGCAGCATCGCGCAGAATTCTGATTCGTAGCCGGGGGGCAGGCCATCGAGCAGGGTGCCGAGGCGTGCGCGCACCAGCGCGGCAAACGCCGGATCGTGTGGTCCCTGCGCCCAGCACAACTCGTCTTTCGCGGTCACACTGACACCCAGCGGCATGACGCCTTCGGCGGTGATGCGGAACCGTTGCACCGGCAGCGCATCGAGCACCTCGTTGGCCAGCAGCACACCCGCAGGCATCTGTGCCGGCAGGCGGTTCAGCCATTTCACCCGGCGCAGCAGGCGAGTGGTCAGCCGCGATTTCAGGTACTCGCGCTGGCGCGCCTGCAGCTGCGCGCTGGGCTCGAGGATAAGGTAGCGCGCGGGCGGCGCGCCTAGCTCGTTCAGCGCCGGCAACAGTTCGCCGGCCAGTGCACCGCTGCCTGCGCCTGGCTCGAGAATCACCGGCGACTCCTGGGCCAGCAACAGCGGTGCCAGCTGGCGCGCCAGTGCGTGGGCGAACAGCGTGCCCGCCTCCGGCGCGGTCACGAAATCCCCGGCGGCGCCGAACTTGGTGCTGCCGGCGCTGTAGTAGCCCAGCCCGGGCGCATACAGTGCAAGGTCCATGTAACGCGCGAAATCCAGCCAGCCACCGTTGTCATGAATCTGCGCGACAATGTGCGCGTGCACGCGCTCGCCATGCGCACGCGCATCTTCATCGGGTGCAGGCAGGGCCTGGGACGGGGACGCGATCACGGGTCAGGGTGGCTCCGAAGCACGGGAATCCGTGGCGGCAACAGGTGCGTAGTGTACCCTTGTCCGCGGCCGTGCGACCCGCAGTCGGGTCCCGGCGGATTTCATCCACGCTGGAATATTCAAATCATGACCGATCATCCCGACGCCGCTTCGCTCAATGACAAGTGGATCCTCATCACCGGTGCTGGCAGGCGCATCGGCGCCGTCGTCGCCGACACGCTGCACGCCGCCGGCGCCAACATCGCGATTCACTATCGCGGCTCTGCCGACGACGCCAAGTCCCTGCAGGCGCGCCTGGAAGCCCGCCGCGCCGACTCAACGCTGCTGCTGCAGGCCGATGTGCTCGATACCGCCGCGCTGCCTGGCATGGTCGAGCAGCTGATCGCCCACTCGGGCCGGCTCGATGTGCTGATCAACAATGCCTCGAGCTTCTATCCCACCGCGCTTGGCACGGTGACCGAGGCGCAGTGGGAAGACCTGATCGGCAGCAATCTCAAGGCACCGCTGTTCCTGTGCCAGGCAGCACTGCCCCACCTGAAAGCCGCGCGCGGCAGCATCATCAACATGGTCGACATCCATGCCCAGCGCCCGCTGCGCGACCACACCGTCTACGGCCCGGCCAAGGCAGGGCTGGTCATGCTCACGCTGTCGCTGGCCAAGGACTTAGGCCCCGACATACGAGTCAACGGTGTGGCGCCCGGTGCCATCCTGTGGCCTGAAGAAGGCATGAGCGACAAGCTCAAGGAAGGCATCCTCAAGCGCGTGCCGCTCAAGCGCGTCGGTGATCCCAGCGACATCGCGCGCACCATCCTGTTCCTGACCCGCGACGCACCCTACGTCACCGGCCAGATCATTGCCGTGGATGGCGGGCGCAGCCTGAACTGGTAGCGCGTTCAGTACACATTGAGGTAGATGACCGCGTGGCTTGCGCCGGTCTCGTATTCGGGTGGCGCTAGCGCGAAACGCATACCGGTCTCGGCCACCGGGAGCTCGCAGCTACCTGTCTCGATGAGTGCAAGCGCGGTCGCGAGAGAGGCCTCCCGGGGATCCCCCAGGGGATGGTCGAGATCATCGTCGGCCGGGCAGTCGACGGGCAGGCCGCTGAAGTAGTCGCCCTCGCGCAGAGAGTTGACGGTTAGAAACGCCACCGGACGCAGAAGCAGATCGCAGGCACGCAGCGCCCGACCGACCTGGCCCACGGGCTTGCCGAAAGTCGGGCTGCCAACGACCCGCACGTCGACGTGTGGCGCAAGCCCGTTGATCATGAGCTCGCTGGCCGAGGCAGACTGCGAGGTGGTGATGAACACCACGGTCGAGGGTATCAGCGAGCCCGGCAGCGCGGAGAAACGGTCTATGCGCTCGCCGCTAGGAATCTCTCTGTTACGAGCCGGGTTGAACACCAGTTCGGAGAAAATCTCGTCTTGGGCCGTCAGCCCGCCGATGAGATCGCCCAGCTGCTTGGCAATACTGACCAGCCCACCGCCGTTGTATCGCACGTCGATGACCAGGTCGGTGACGTTCTGACCTCTGAGGAAGACAAACGCATCGTTCAGCGCGGGTGCGGCCGTGCTGATGAAGCTACGAAAATCGAGGTAGCCGATCGCCGGCAGACCCTCGCGCTCGAACACCAGAACCCTGGGCCCGTCCGGATCGCAGTCGCGGCAGACCACAGGAATCGTGGTGACCAGCCCCCGCGTCACCGTGCCTTGGACCTCGCTGCCATCGGGGTCGCGCAGGGTGAACACCACGGAACCCCCGCTTGGTGTCGCGGAGAGCCGCTGGCTGAGCGCGCTTGCACTGGCCAAGGCCTGGCCGTCCAGGGCTACGATACGCTGACCACGCGCAAGCCCCCCCGCCTCAGCGGGACTGTCCGGGATCACCTGGGTGATTCGCACGATCGGCACACCCTCGACTATGGTCTCGCGCCAGCCAAAGCCGAAACCGTCGAACTGCCCCTCGCCGAAAAACGCCTGGTCGGAGGTGATGGTGGTGACACCGCTGAAGAAGCGGTCGAAGCCGGCGATGCGGGCCGGGCCGGCCATGCGGTCCACCAGCGCCTGCGGCGTCGGCTCGCTTGCGGGTGTCACGCCCGGGGGGAGCAGTTCCTGGAACAGGTACCAGTCCAGCATCTGATCGAACACGAACTCGCGAAGCGCGAGGCTGCTGCAGGCAGGCGTGCCTATGCCAGACCCGATTGGCACGGATGAGTCGGCACCACCACCGCCGATCGTGCCCCCGCTGCCGTCACCTCCACCGCAGCCGCCCAGCAGCGCCACGATGGCCATCGCGGATAGCGTGTGTCGCATGCTCATGGTCCTGACTCCCGGCCTTGCGCAGGCAGTTCGAACTGGTTTCAAGTGTAAACGCCGCCCCTACCCGGACTCCAGCGCCAGTGCCTCGAGCCTGCCCAATACCCGCAGGCCGGCAGCCCCGCCCGGAAACGCCGCCCAGTGGTCGCGAAACGGCTGGCCCGTCACCGGATGACGATGCGTCGGCGCAAGCTCCACCAGCGGTCCGAGCACGAACGCGTGCTCGAGCACGTCATCGCGTGGCAGACGCAGCTCCGGTATGACCGCGTCGCCATACAGCAGCAGGTCGAGGTCGAGTGTGACCGCGGCGTCACCGCGCAGACGCCCCGCGAGATCCTCGATATCGCGCAGCTTCCCCTGCAGCGATGCCGGGGCCAGCGCGGTGTGGCCCCCGGCCACCATGTTCAGGTAGCGGCCCTCGCCCTTGCCCACCGCACGGCTTTCGTAGACGTTCGAGAACACGGGTCCGGCCAGCAGCGTTCGCAAGGCGTCACAGGCCAGGCGCAGGTGCTGCACGGGCCGGGCGTTGCTGCCAAGGCCGACGAACACCTCAGGCATGGGTGCCCGCGTCGTAGTCGCCGTCGCGGCGCTCGATGATCACCCCCACCTCGCGGGCACCGCGGATCGCGCCGGGCTTGCCGACACTGAGCTTCACCCACTTGACGCCGAATTCGGTGATGAGGATGCGCGCCAGCGCCTCGGCCAGCGTCTCGACCAGGCGGAACTCGGAGTCTTCGGTGAACTTGATCAGCCGCTGGGCGACATCGTGATAATTCAGCGCATCGTCGATGCTGTCGGTGGCGGCAGCGACGGCGGCCTTGGTCGCAAACTCCAGGTCGATGGCGATGGTCTGGCGCACCTTGCGCTCCCACTCCCAGATGCCGATGACGGCTTCGACCTGCAGGCCGCGAAGATAGATGATGTCCATGAGGCTTAAGCTTCCCTGGGCGTCGGACGGATTTCAGTGACTGGCGGGCGGGGTGAGCTCGTCGAGCTTCCAGCGCGGGCGGGCCAGGATCTGCGGCAGGCCCGCCGAGGCGCCACTGATACGACAGACCCCGGCGAGCGCAATCATCGCACCGTTGTCGGTGCAGAACGCCGGACGCGGATAATAGACCGCGCCACCGCGCTTGGCGACCTCGGCGGCCAGGCGCGCACGCAGTTCGCGATTGGCGCCGACCCCGCCGGCGACGACCAGGCGGACCAGCCCGGTCTGCTTCAGCGCCTTGAGGCTGCGCGCCACCAGGGTGTCGACCACGGCGGCCTGGAAACCGGCGGCGATGTCCGCGGCGGTCTGCGCGGGCAAGGTCCCGTCGGCGTCACGGGCATCGCGCACGGCCAGCATCACCGCGGTCTTGAGTCCCGAGAAGCTGAAATCCAGGCCGGGACGGTCGATCATCGGTCGCGGAAACGCAAAGCGCGTGGCATCGCCCTGCTCGGCCAGCGCGGCCAGCCGCGGCCCCCCCGGGTAGGCCAGCCCGAGCAGCGAGGCGGTCTTGTCGAAGGCCTCGCCGGCGGCATCATCCAGGGTATCGCCCAGCGTGGTGTAGCGCCCGATGCCATCGACCTGCACCAGCATGGAGTGACCGCCGGAGACCAGCAGCGCCAGAAACGGCATCTGCGGCGGGTCGTCCTCGAGCAGCGGGGCAAGCAGGTGACCTTCCATATGGTGGACCGGCATGGCCGGCACCCCCCAGGCATAGGCCAGACCGGCGGCGACCCCGGCACCCACCATCAGCGCGCCCATCAGGCCGGGCCCCGCGGTATAGGCCACCGCGTCGATGGCCCCGGGCGCGGCGTCGGACTCATCGAGCGTGGCGCGAATCAGCGGCACCAGGCGGCGCACATGGTCACGCGAGGCCAGTTCCGGCACCACGCCGCCGTAGGCCGCATGCAGGTCGACCTGGCTGAACAGCTGGTGGGCCAGCAGGCGGATGCGGCCGTCGGGCGCGCGCTCACAGACCGCCACACCGGTCTCGTCACAACTCGTCTCTATGCCCAGCACGCGCATGCAAGGGTTCCATCCGGGAGGTCCAAGGGATTTTTGCAATTGTAGCGCGGAGGCAGTAGACTTTTGCGCCTTTGTCGCCCCTTGCACAGGCCGTGTCCAGGACGGTCGGCGGGGTGGTGTTGTTTTTTCAGCCCTGATCCGGGCTTAGGAGTTGAGGACAAGATGCCAAGCGTTCGCGTCAAAGAAAGCGAGCATTTCGATGCCGCCCTGCGGCGATTCAAGCGTGCCTGCGAGAAAGCCGGCGTGCTCACGGAACTGCGCCGTCGCGAGTTCTACGAAAAGCCCACCCAGGAGCGCAAGCGCAAGAAGGCGGCTGCCGTGAAGCGGCACTTGAAGCGCCTGTCGCGCGAGCAGGGTCGCCGCACCCGCCTGTACTGACCGGGCCCGGCACGACCCGTGCGCCCATGAGTCTCAAATCCCGACTCAACGACGACGTCAAGACCGCACTGCGCGCGGGCGACAAGCCGCGCGTCAGCGTGCTGCGCATGACGCTGGCGGCGATCAAGCAGCGCGAAGTCGATGAGCGCATCGAGCTCGACGAGGCCCAGGTCTTGAGCGTGCTCGAAAAAATGATCAAGCAGCGCCGCGAATCGGCCAGCCAGTTCACCGCCGGCAATCGCCAGGATCTCGCGGACAAGGAGCTCGCCGAGATCGAGCTGCTGAGCACTTATCTGCCCACCCCCCTGACGGACACCGAGCTCAATGCGCTGATCGCCGCAGCCATCGAGCGCACGGGTGCGAGCTCGATGCGCGACATGGGCCAGGTGATGGCCCAGCTGCGCGAGGCCGCCGCCGGCCGCGCCGATATGGCGGTGGTCAGCCAGCGCGTCAAGGAGCGCCTGAGCGGCTGAGCCCCATGGCCATGCAGTGGGCCACGCTGTGGGTTTGCCCCGGCCTGCCGGGTTACACTCGCGCGTTGCGGTGCAGGCAGCCAGCATGAGCGGACGCATCCCCCAGGATTTCATCGACGAGCTGCTCGCACGGGTGGATATCGTCGAGGTGCTCGGCACGCGCCTGCAGCTGAAGAAAGCCGGGCGCGAGTACAAGGCGCTGTGCCCGTTTCACACCGAAAAAACCCCCTCGTTCACGCTCAGCCCCGACAAGGGCTTCTATCACTGCTTCGGCTGCGGCGCGCACGGCACGGCGCTGGGCTTTCTGATGGAACACGATCGCCTGCCCTTCGTCGAGGCGGTCGAGGAACTCGCCTCGCTGGTCGGCATGAACGTGCCACGCGAGGATTCCCCGGCCGCGCGCCAGCAGCGCTCCCACCACGAGCTGCTGGCCCAGGCCGCGCAGCTGTATCGCGAGCTGCTCAAGAACGCCGCCAACGCCGTGGACTATCTCAAGCGCCGCGGCATCGACGGACCCACTGCCGCGCGCTATCAGCTGGGCTTTGCCCCGGATGCCTGGGACACGGTGATGAAGCGCATGGGCGGCACGCCCGAGCTCGATGCCGAACTGCTGCTCGTGGGCCTGCTCACCGAAAACGAGCGGCATCGCCGCTATGACCGCTTCCGCGACCGGATCATGTTTCCGATCCGTGACCTGCGCGGCCGCATGGTCGGCTTCGGCGGTCGCGTGCTCGGCGAGGGTGAGCCGAAATACCTGAACTCCCCGGAAACGCCGGTGTTCCACAAGGGTCGCGAACTCTACGGCCTCTACGAAGCCCGCCAGGCGCTGCGCGAGATCCCGCGGCTGCTGGTCGTGGAAGGCTATATGGACGTCATCGGCCTGGCCCGCCACGGCATCGCCTACGCGGTGGCCACACTGGGCACGGCCACCACGGCCGAGCAGGTCGCGCGGCTGTTTCGCGTCACCGACGAGGTGGTGTTCTGCTTCGACGGTGATCGCGCCGGACGGGCAGCGGCCTGGCGGGCGCTGGAAAACGCCCTGCCCGAAGCGCGCGAGGGTCGCCAGATCGCCTTTCTGTTTCTGCCCGAGGGCGAGGATCCCGACTCGCTGGTCGCGCGCGAAGGCGCCAATGCTTTCGAGGCACGCCTGACTGAGGCGGTACCGATGTCGGATTTCCTGGTCGAGCGGCTGTCGCGCGATATCGACATGCGCAGCGTCGACGGCCGCGCCCGGCTGGCCGAGCTGGCACGCCCGCTGCTGGCGAAGATCGCTCCGGGCGTGTATCGCGAACTGCTGCTCGAGCGGCTGGCCGAATCAGTCGGGCTGGGTGCGGCACGGCTTGGCGCCCTGCTCGAACCCGCCCGCCAGTCGGACGCCACACCCCAGCGGGTAACCCAGCGGCGCGCGCGCAGCCCGGAGCGCGGCGGGCGCGCCACGCTGGTGCGCCAGGCCCTGCTGCGGCTGCTGCACTTTCCGCAGCTGGCCCTGCACGGGCCCGACCCTGCGTTCCTGGCCGGCCTTGACCGGCCGGGGGCGGAACTGCTGCGCGGCATCATCGCCGATGTGCGTGCCCGGCCGCAGATGAACTCGGCCATGCTGCTCGAGCGCTGGCGCGAACACCCGGAGGGCCGCCATCTGGGCCGTCTGCTCGACACCGAGCTGCTGGTCGACGAGCAGGCCGCACAGGGCGAGTACACCGATATCATCGCCCGGCTGGAGGCCCAAGCACGCCGCGCCCGGGTCGATGCGCTGCGCGAAAAGGGCGGCGCCCTGACCGAGGAGGAAAAACACGAGTTTCGCCGCCTGCTGGCCACCCGCTCAGATCGCTAGAAGCCCCCGAACTTCTGGAATCCCAAGTGATCAAAGCCTATAATTACTCGTTTGCCCGTTCCTCCTGGGAGGATGCCCGTCTTGTCCGAAAATCTCCCGCAGCTGCCCGACGCCCGTCAGTCCGAACTCAAGCTCCTCATTGCCAAGGGCAAGGAGCAGGGCTACCTGACCTATGCCGAGGTCAACGACCACCTGCCCAACGATATCGTCGATCCCGAACAGATCGAAGACATCGTCAACATGATCAACGATATGGGCATCACGGTGCACGAAAAGGCGCCGGATGCCGAAGAGCTGCTGCTCTCCGACAACGCGGTGTCCAGCGATGACGACGCAGCCGACGAGGCCGCAGCCGCGCTGGCCACGGTGGACAGCGAGTTCGGCCGCACGACCGATCCTGTGCGCATGTACATGCGCGAGATGGGCTCGGTCGAACTGCTGACCCGCGAAGGCGAGATCCGCATCGCCAAGCGCATCGAGGAAGGCCTCGACCAGGTGCGCATCGCCCTGTCGCATTACCCCGGCACGATCAGCATCCTGCTCGGCGCCTACGAGGGCGTGCGCAATGGTGAGACCCGTCTGCAGGACCTGGTCTCGGCCATCATCGACCCCAATGCCCCGGACGAGATTGCCGCACCCACCGTGCGCAGCGCCGACGACCACGGCTCGAAGAAGGATGCCGGCGGCAAGTCCGGCAAGGCCAAGGCCGATTCCGATGACGATGACGACGACGACAATGACGACGACGCCGATCCGGTAGACACCGGCGCCGACCCCGTCGAGACCGAGGCGCGCATGGTCGCGCTGGCCGGCGAGCTCAAGAAGCTGCTTGCCGCGCTGGACAAGCACGGTGTCCGCCACGCCACGACGAAGAAAGCCCGCCAGGGTGTCACCGCGGTGTTCATGGAGTTCAAGCTCGCACCCAAGCTGTTCGAACTGATGGTCTTCGAGCTGCGCCAGACCGTGGGCATGATCCGCGCGCTGGAGCGCGAGGTCATGTCGATCTGCGTGCGCGATGCCGGCATGCCGCGCAAGGACTTCATCAACAGCTTCCCGAAGAACGAGACCAACCTGGAGTGGGTGGACAAGCACATCCGCGCCAAGCGCAAGCACTCCTCTCAGCTGGGCAAGCTGCGCGAGGAGATCGTGCGCCGCCAGAAGAAGCTCGCCAAGATTGCCGAGGCCGCGCACCTGTCCATCGCCGAGATCAAGGAGATCAACCGGCAGATGTCCATCGGTGAGGCCAAGGCGCGCCGTGCGAAAAAGGAAATGGTCGAGGCCAACCTGCGCCTGGTCATCTCGATTGCCAAGAAGTACACCAACCGCGGCCTGCAGTTCCTGGATCTCATCCAGGAGGGCAACATCGGCCTGATGAAGGCGGTCGACAAGTTCGAATACCGTCGTGGCTACAAGTTCTCGACCTATGCGACGTGGTGGATCCGCCAGGCCATCACGCGTTCGATCGCCGATCAGGCGCGCACCATCCGCATCCCGGTGCACATGATCGAGACCATCAACAAGCTCAACCGCATCAGCCGCCAGATGCTCCAGGAGATGGGTCGCGAGCCCACGCCCGAGGAACTCGCCGAGCGCATGGACATGCCCGAGGACAAGGTGCGCAAGGTGCTCAAGATCGCCAAGGAACCGATCTCGATGGAGACCCCGATCGGCGATGACGAGGACTCCCACCTCGGCGATTTCATCGAGGACACCACGGTGGCCTCGCCGGTCGATGCCGCCACCGTCGAGGGCCTGCGCGAAACCACCCATGCCGTGCTCGCCGGACTCACGCCGCGCGAGGCCAAGGTGCTGCGCATGCGCTTCGGCATCGACATGAACACCG
>JAFIFN010000093.1 GCA_020832005.1 Gammaproteobacteria bacterium
CCGAAGCATAGATCCCCTGCATGGGCGAGCGGAGACGGTTCCCGTCCCGGACGATCTGTCTCATGGTGCCTCTGTCTTGGTGCCTTATTCAGTGAGTGACGCGGTGAGTGACGCCTGGGCGCGCGCGGCGCTCAGGCATTGCCGGCATGCGGCGAGGCCAGCAGCTGGTCGATGCCGCGGTTGGCCAGCATGTCGGCGCGTTCGTTGCCGGGATCCCCGGCATGGCCCTTGACCCAGCGCCAGTCGATTTCGTGGCGCGCGGCCTGTTCATCGAGCTGCTGCCACAGGTCCTGGTTCTTGACCGGCTTGCGTGCCGCAGTCTTCCAGCCGCGCCTGCGCCAGTCGGCCAGCCACTGGGTGATGCCGTTCTTCACGTACACCGAATCGGTATACAGGTGCACGCGGCAGGGCCGCTTGAGCGCGGCCAGCGCCTGGATCGCGGCCATCAGCTCCATGCGGTTGTTGGTGGTCTCGGGCTCGCCGCCCCACAATTCGCGCACATGTTCGCCGCTGCGCAGCAGCGCGCCCCAGCCGCCGGGGCCGGGGTTGCCGCGACACGCCCCGTCGGTGTGGATCTCGACCAGGCCGCGCTCGGCCATCAGGCGCAGTTCCGCGTGGTGGGCTCGGCAAGCCCGCCGACCACGCGCAGGCCCCGGCGCCAGCGCGCCGGCAGCATCGCGATGCGTGCCGTGCGCTTGTGCGCCGCCAGCAGGTAGCCGCAACCCAGACCGCCGGGCAACCAGCGACGACAGAAAGCATCCACGGCCAGCTGGCGTTCCGGCCCCGGGCCGCGCTGCATCGGCCAGCCGAACAGGTAGCGACGCTGCACGCGCACCTCGCAGTCGAGCAGCTGCAGCCAGTCGCGCACGCGGTGCTCGGAGACGAAGCGCTCAAGCCCGCTGGGAAACTGGCTGCGCGAGACCAGCCGGCGCAGACCAAACGCGCTCAGGCGGCTCAGACCCAGGATCAGCACCTGGCCGTCGGGGCGCAGCACGCGATCGACTTCGCGCAGCAGGGCATGCGGCGAGGGGGCATGTTCCAGCGTGTGAGGCAGCAACAGGACGTCCACCGAATGGGTGGCCAGCGGCAGGGCATCAAAGGCGCCCACGGCACCGACCCCCGGGCCGGGCCGGGCGTCGACCAGGTGCGCACGATGGGTGCGCGCCAGCTCCAGGAAGCCGCGCGCATCGCCCCAGACCCCGATCTGGACGAGTTCCTCGCCGAAGGCGCGCTCCAGCACCTCGGCGACCAGCGCTTGTTCGCAGGCCAGCAGCCGCTGGCCAAGCGGCCCGTCTAGCCAGTTCCCGCCGGTGGCGGCGGCGCTTTCAGGGACAGGTGGTGGCGGTGCGAAAGCAGATGGGTCCATGGCGTCCAAGCATACCGCGTCTGTGGGACAGGGCGCAGGTGTGCCGGGCAGGCAATGCCCGAAACCGGGCAAAATGACGTTGACCTCCCCGGGTGCATGGGTAGGATACGCGGATGTTGAAATCCCCCCTCCCCCTGATGCGTCCGCTGCTGTTTGCCGCAACCCTGGCCCTGGCGGCCTGTCAGCCGGGCCTGCGCAGCGAAGCCCCGCCGGCCGAGACGCTCGACGAGGTGGTTTTCCATCCACCCATTCCGCGCGAGCCCCCGCCACGCGCCAGGAAGGCGCGCGATGCGCAGGCCGGCAAACCGGCCGACCGCAGCGACGATACCGCGCCCGATGAGATCATCGAGCCGCCGTTGCACCTGCTCGCACGCATGAGCAGCGGTTTTGGCTTCGAGGATGCGGACAACGCGCGAATTCGCACCGAGCTTGCCTGGTTTATCCGCAACGACGCCTACATCGAGCGGGTGTTCACGCGCGGCAGCCTCTACCTGCCGCATATCCTCGACGAGATCGAGGCGCGCGGGCTGCCCAGCGAACTGGCACTGGTGCCGCTGATCGAGAGCGCCTACGACCCCTTCGCCTACTCGCATGGCCGCGCGGCGGGTCTCTGGCAGTTCATTCCGGCCACCGGCAGGCGCTTCGGGCTTGCGCAGAACTGGTGGTATGACGGGCGTCGCGACGTGGTCGAGTCCACGCGCGCGGCCCTGGATTACCTGGAATACCTGCACGGCTTCTTCGAGGGCGACTGGTTGCTGGCGCTGGCCGCCTACAACGCCGGCGAGGGGCGCGTCCGTCAGGCCGTGACGCGCAACCGCAATGCCGGGCGCGCCACCGACTTCTGGTATCTGAACCTGCCGCGCGAGACGCAATCCTATGTGCCGCGCCTGCTGGCTGCCCGCGCGCTGCTCGCCGATCCCGAGGCCCACGACGTGGTCCTGCCCGAGATCGACGATGTGCCCGGCTTTGCCATCGTCCCGGTAGAGGGTCAGATGGACCTGGCGCTGGCCGCTGAACTTGCAGACGTCACCACCGACGAGATCTACCGGCTCAACCCCGGCTTCAATCGCTGGGCGACGGATCCGGAAGGTCCGCAGCGCCTGCTCGTGCCCGCCGATCGGGCCGAGCTGTTCAGTGAGCGCCTGGCGGTGCTGGACACCAGCCGGCAGGTGCAGTGGAGCCGCCATCGCGTGGCCTCCGGCGAGACGCTGATCACCATCGCGCGGCGCTACGGCACCACGGTCGAGGTGATCCGCGACGTCAACGAGCTGCGCGGCAATGTCATACGCGCCGGTGAGTACCTGATGGTGCCGCAGGCGGTGCGCTCGCTGGAGCGTTATACCGGCAGCGCAGATATGCGGCTGGCTGCCACGCAGAACCGGCCACGCGGCGACACGCGTCGTGAACACACGGTGGCCCGCGGCGAATCGCTGTGGACGATCTCGCGTCGTTACGGGGTGAACGTGCGCCAGCTGGCGCAGTGGAACGGCATGGCCCCGGGCGATACCCTGCGCGCCGGGCGCACGCTGGTCATCTGGCAACAGGGCACGGCTGCGGCGGGCACCAGCGCACCGACTGCCGCCACGCTGGCACAGACCGCAGCCCCGTCGGAGGCCGCACGCCTGCGCAATCTCACCTACACGGTGCGCCAGGGCGACTCGCTGTGGCGTATTGCCACGCGCTTCGCGGTGAGCGTGGATGACCTGATCGCCTGGAACAACCTCGCCCGCGATGCCGTGCTGCGCCCCGGCCAGCGCCTGACACTGCAGGTCGACGTGACGCGACAGGGCGGCTGAGCCCTCGAGGTTTCGCCAACAACATCAATCTGACTACGCTGCAAGCCGATGCGCTTCGGCAGCAAGGAGAATCACATGGGTTTTCTCGCCGGCAAACGTGCATTGATCGTCGGTCTTGCCAGCCAGCGCTCCATCGCCTATGGCATCGCTCAGGCGATGCATCGCGAAGGCGCGCAGCTGGCATTCAACTTCCAGAGTGAAAAGTTGCAGGGCCGTGTCGAGAAGATGGCCGCCGGGCTTGATTCGGAAATCGCACTGCCGCTGGATGTCTCCACCGACGCCGGCATCGATGAGTTTTTCTCAGCACTGGCCGGACACTGGGACGGCTTCGACATTCTCGTACACTCGGTGGCCTACGCACCGCCCGATCAGCTTGGCGGTGGCTACCTGGATTGTGTGACGCGTGAGGGGTTTCGCGTGGCCCACGACATCTCCAGCTACAGCTTTGCCGCGCTGGCCAAGGCGGCACGGCCGATGTTCGCCGGACGCGATGCCGCTCTGCTGACGCTGAGCTATCTGGGTGCGCTGCGTGCTGTGCCCAACTACAACGTCATGGGCCTGGCCAAGGCCAGTCTGGAGGCCAATGTGCGTTTCATGGCGGCAGATCTTGGACCCGCAGGTACGCGCGTCAATGCCATCTCTGCCGGGCCGATCAAAACACTCGCAGCCGCAGGTGTCGGCGGCTTTCGCAAGATGCTGCATCATGTCGCCGATGCAGCGCCCATGCGTCGCAACGTGACGATCGAGAACGTCGGCAATGCAGCAGCTTTTCTGTGTTCTGATCTTGCCGCAGGCATCACCGGCGAGATTCTGTATGTGGATTCCGGCTACAACATCGTGGGCATGCACTTCGACGAGCCTGCCGAGAAGACATAATCACGCGATCGGCAATACATAATCTGCAGCGCGTGTCTTGCATCACGCAGTGACTGTGATCGTCATCGCAGATCGAGAACACAACACCCCGCAAAGGTTGCTCACGGTCGTGAGCGCGAGTAGCTTAACAATCTACTGAAAAGGGCAAACCCACTGAAAGGTGGGGACGCAAAGCTTCCGGTCTAAGGGCGCAAGTCTAGGACAGCGGGGTTGCCAGTGAAAACGACGCAAAAGTCTTCACTCCTTGTCAGGCACGGCCCATGCGGGTCGGCTGATGCGTCAACGGGGCCAATCCCCTTCACACGGCTTGCTTTGTGTTCCCCCCGGGTTTGCACCTGGACCGCTTCGGTCCGAGGCAACCTGCGGGGAATGCAACTGTGCCACTGATCTCGCTCAATCCGATCACCAGAATCTTCCTGCTGCTGACGCTGAGCGTCGCGCTCGCTGGCTGCTTCGACCTTGAGTCTGCAAGGCCAGGCGATGCGGTCGCAGCCGAGCAGCCCGACGCCGCAGCCGACCGTGCGCCTGCTCTGGAAATCCTGGTCCCGACGCGCGAAGAAAACTTCGTGACCAGCGCGGCAACGGTGGAGCTTGCCGGCACCGCCACCGACGAGGAAGGCATCAAGGAAGTCCGCTGGCAGACCAGCAACGGCCAGGACGGTCGGGCGCTGGGTCGCAGTGCATGGCGCGTGCAGGAGATCGAGCTCGTCGAGGGCGACAACGAGATCACCGTCGTCGCCGAAGACACGCGGGGCAACACGCGCACACAGCGAATCCGGGTCACGCGGATCAAGGAAGAGAGCGAACAGTCGGAGCCGGAGCCCGCACCGGTGCCCGCGCCTGCCCCGGAGCCAGAGCCGGAGCCGAAACCCGAACCCGAACCTGCTCCGCAACCCGAGCCCGAGCCTGAGCCGGCTCCGAAGCCCGAGCCGGAACCTGCCCCGCAGCCCGAGCCCGAGCCGGAGCCCGCACCCGCACCGGAGCCGGAGCCTGCCCCCGAGCCCGAGCCGGAGCCTGCACCCGAGCCCGAGCCGGAGCCTGCCCCCGAGCCGGAACCCGAGCCCGCTCCCGTGGCGGTCACGATCTCCGGCAACCCGGACGGCCAGGCGCAGGTCAACGAGGTCTACAGCTTCACCCCGCAGGTCGGCGCCGATGCATCGGCATCGCTGAGCTTCACGATCAGCAACCGGCCGCAGTGGGCGAGCTTCAATTCATCGACCGGTGCGCTGAGTGGTGTGCCCGGCATCGCCGACACCGGTGTGCATGGCGGCATTGTGATCAGCGTCAGCGATGGCTACACCCAGGCCTCGCTGTCGAGCTTCGAGATCACCGTCGTCGACGGCAGCACCCGCAATGTGACGCTGAACTGGCAGGCGCCTACCGAACTGATCGACGGTGCGCCCCTGACGGACCTCGAGGGATTTCGACTCTACTACGGCCGCAGTTCCGGTGACTACGAAGAGGTCATCGAACTGCATGCGGGCCTGAGCAGCTATGTCATCGAAGGCCTGAGCGCGGGCACGACCTGGTACTTCAGTGCCACGGCGTATCGCAGCAACGGCCTGGAGAGCGACCTTGCACCGGAGATCGCGTACTTCGTCAATTAGACACGGACTGGCCACGCCAATGGCCAGACAGCGCAAATCAGCGGACGCCACGGCGGTTTACGGCTGGCACATTTTGTCAAGTAATGCCGCCAAGCCGCTGATGACAAAGCAGTCGCGAAAAAAAAGGTGTCGAAAGATTTGACACTTTGCGAAAGCACAGGCAGAGTCCCGCCTGTTTTGCAACTAACTGAATTCATGAGGGTTTTTGTCGCAAATCACAGACACTGTCTGATTTGTGCAACACCCGACCGCTACCATACCTGCACTGCGAGGCCGTGATGGACCACGTCAACGCTACTCCCCTTGTGCCTGTCGCAACACCACGAACACGTCGCTGCGCAGGCCTGGCGGGCGTCCTTCTCGCCAGCTTGCTGACATTCGGCTGCGGATTCGATTCCCTGTCCTCAGGTGGCGGGAATGCGCCGCCCACCGGCGGGCAACCGCCACCGTCAAGTGAGTCCCCACTGAACATCTCCGGCTCACCTCCCAGTGAAGCACCGGTGGGCGAGACGTACAGCTTCACGCCCCAGGTCTCCGGCGGACAGGGCTCACGCAGCTTCAGTGCCCGAAATATGCCGCCCTGGGCGAACTTTGATTCAAGCACGGGTACGGTCTCCGGCACCCCAGGCAACAGCAACATGGCCACGTACGGCGGCATCCGCATTACCGTCAGTGACGCTACGGGTTCAGCCACGCTGGGGCCTTTCGAAGTCGAAGTCGTGGCCCCAGGCACGGCCAATGTGACGCTGTCGTGGCAGGCACCCACCGAGCGGGCTGACGGCACACCGCTGAGCGACCTGGCCGGCTTCAGAATCTTCTACGGAAGATCGCGGGATAACCTCGACACCACGATTGATCTGAGCAACCCGGGCCTGTCGCGCTACGTCGTGGAAAACCTGCGGCGGGGCAGCTGGTACTTTGCAATGACCGCCTACGACCAGGCCGGTCTGCAGAGCAGCCGCTCGCCCACCGTCGAAGCCAGGTTGTAGAGGCATTGCCCCAGCAGGTCTCCTAGAACGTCTCTTCGAGCGCCTCGGCACGGCGGCGGATCTTCGCCGCTGACTCCAGGGCCGTCAGATACAGCGCGAAATCCTGGAAGCCGGTCTGTGAGGCCAGGCGGTTTTTCTCGATGTCGCGCAGCGCCTGTTCGAATTCCCTGGGATCTCCCGCGCGCACCCCGGTCAGCGCGAATACGGCGTAATCACCATTGTCCAGCGCAACGCTCTCGATGATGACCTCACCATCGGCCGGTCGGGGTCGTTCGAACGCCGCGAACAGCACGGCCGGCGGAATCGCGTTGAATGCCTGGCGCGTGTAGAACTCCGGGGCGCTCAGCGTGCGGCCGAATCGTTCCGCCAGCACCTCTTCATCGGTATTCGCCCGCAGCTCAGCAAGAAACGCCTGGCCGGTTTCACGCGCCAGGCGGCCGGCGGCCTCACGCTCAAGCTCCGCGCGGATCTCGGCGGCGACGTCCTCGAGCGGACGCACCTCGGCGGGATGGTGTTCACGTACGCGCAGCATGACGACATGATCGTCATCGATCTGTACCAGCGGACTGAGATTGCCGTCGAACATCACGCCGGGCATGAAGGCTGCCTGCACTACCGGCTGGGAGTTCAGGAACAACGGCGAGCCGGCGCGGGTGAGACCGGGCAGCGACTGCACGCTCAGGCCCTCTGATTCGGCGATGGCCGCGAGGTTGTCGGGATACTCGAACGCCGCATCGGCCAGCGCGTTGGCGCGGTCGATAAAGCGATTCTCCGCTTCGTTACGCAGGTATTCCTCGCGCAGTTCCTCACGCATGTCCTCGAACGCCGGCAACTCGCCCTCGCGGATCTCATCGAGCCGGATGATGTGGAAACCGAACACCGATTCCACCGGATCCGACACCTCCCCTGACTCCAGGGCGAACAGCGCGCGCTCGAAGGGCTCGACGAAGAAGCCCTCCTCCGCCCAGCCAAGATCGCCGCCCTGGGCCGCGCTGCCGTCATCATCTGAGAACTCGCGGGCGAGTTCTTCGAAGGCTTCGCCCGCATCGATGCGCTCACGCAGCGACGTGGCCAGCGCGCGCGCCGATGCCAGGTCACGCTGGCCGTCGGCAGTAATCAGGATATGGCGCGCGCGGCGCTGCTCTGGCAGCGCGAAATCGGCCACCGTACGCTGGTAGTAGTCGCGCAGCGCCTCCTCGTCCACCGGCATCTCGGCACTCACCTGCGCCAGCGTCACTTCGACATACTCTATATCGACACTTTCGGGCGCCATGTAGCGCCGCTGGTTGGCCTCGTAGTGCGCTGCCACCTGCTCGTCGCTGATGGGTTCGATCTGTTCGCGAAATTCGCTGACCGGAAAACTCGTCCAGGCCACTTCACGGCGCTGCTGGGCCAGCTCGATGTAGCGACGGAATTCGGTGGGCGTATAGAAGCCACTGGTGGCAATCGCGTCCTGAAGCTGCTCGAGTGCGATCGCCCGACGCTGCTGCTCTTCAAACATGCCGGGTGACATACCCAGCGCAATGAGTCGCGCACGATAGGCATCGAGCGAGAAACTTCCGCCTACCTGGAAGGCATCGATCGACTGGATCGACTCCGCAAGCACATCGTCAGGCACCCGGTACCCACGCGCCTCCACGCGCTGGGCGAGCAGACGCTCCTGCACGAGACTTTCGATCACGCGCTCGCGGGTTTGCCGGCGAATTTCCTCGGGGACTGCGCCCTCGTAGGCTTCCGTGAGCTGGAAGAGCTGGCGCTGGTAGGCCGCCTCGAACTCCCGTCGCGGGATCTCATCACCATTGACCACGGCCACGGCATCGCGCCCGGCGGCGCCGAAATCTCCCACGCCCCAGAACACGAAACTCAGGGCAATGAGGGCGATGATGACGCCGGCCACCCAGCCGGTGATTTTTTCACGAATCCGCTGCAGCATGATCCCTTAATCCACGCAGGCTTGAGCGCTCAGGTCTGCAAGCCTAGCCGAAGTTGTCTGGCAGAAAAACAAAAGGGCGCCACGTTGGGCGCCCTTCTGAGTCTGGCGGAGTGGACGGGACTCGAACCCGCGACCCCCGGCGTGACAGGCCGGTATTCTAACCAACTGAACTACCACTCCAAAAACTGGTGGGTGCTGAGGGGTTCGAACCCCCGACCTTCGCCTTGTAAGGGCGACGCTCTCCCAGCTGAGCTAAGCACCCCCTGAGAGAGGCGCGTCAGTTTACGGCATCCTTCAGGGCTTTGCCAGCTTTGAAACCTGGCTGTGTGCTGGCCGCAATCTGCATCATTTCACCCGTGCGCGGGTTGCGACCACTGCGTGCTGCGCGGTGCTTCACGCTGAAGGTGCCGAAACCGACGAGGGAGACCTGGTCGCCGCGACCGAGTGCCTCGGTGACCGAAGCGATCACGGCGTCAAGCGCCTTGGTCGCGTCGGCCTTGGAGAGATCCGCCTTGGCGGCGACGGCATCAATAAGTTCTGCCTTGTTCATTCAATTTACCTTGTCTGAAAAACGATTGCGGGCAAAGTTGCTGCCCGTTTCCGGATGCGCGAGAACAGCTTTCCTGCTGTCTAGCGCGGCGACCACATTGACCCCGGCAGCGCGTCGGGGCAACGCGAAAACCTACGCGCGAAGTTTATATCAACGGGCCGTCGAAAGTGTCAAAAACACGCCAAAAGCCGGTATTTTTCTCTGCGGTTGCACTGCATCATCAGGCGTCAGTGTGGCCTGACACCCTCTGAATCGCGACCTTCCTCCTTGGCGGATTCGACTTCCTTGCCGATCGGCGGCGCCGGGCCGGCATCTGCGTCGAGCGGCAGCGGCATATGCTGCAAGGCGACCTCGAGCACCTGGTCGATCCATCGAACAGGAATGATTTCCAGCTTGTCCTTGATGTTCTTGGGAATCTCCTGGAGATCCTTGGTGTTTTCCTCCGGGATGAGCACGCGCGCGATGCCCCCGCGATGAGCGGCCAGCAGCTTTTCCTTCAGACCGCCGATGGGCAGCACCTCGCCGCGCAGCGTGATCTCGCCGGTCATCGCCACATCGGAGCGCACCGGGATACTCGTCAGTGCCGAGACCAGCGCGGTGCACATGCCCACGCCGGCGCTGGGCCCGTCTTTCGGTGTGGCACCCTCAGGCACGTGGATATGGACATCCATTTTCTGGTGAAAATCATGCTTAACGCCCAGCGCCTTGGCACGACTGCGCACCACGGTCATGGCCGCGTGGATGGACTCCTGCATGACATCGCCAAGCTGCCCGGTATGAATCAGCTTGCCCTTGCCATCGACAACGGCCGCCTCGATGGTCAGCAGTTCGCCGCCCACTTCCGTCCAGGCCAGCCCCGTGACCTGCCCGACCTGATCGTTTTCCTCGACACGGCCATAGCGGAAGCGGCGTACACCGAGATACTTGCCAAGGTTGCGCGCAGTGACCTGCACCTTGCGCTTCTTTTTTCCGCCCTTGAGCAACAGGGCCTTGACCACTTTACGGCAGATGTTGGCCAGTTCTCGCTCGAGGTTGCGCACACCGGATTCACGCGTGTAGTAACGAATGATATCGATGATCGCCGAATCCGAGACGCTGATTTCCGCGGGCTTCAGACCGCTTTGTTCCATCTGCTTGGAGAGCAGATAGCGCCGCGCAATATTGAGCTTCTCATCCTCGGTGTAGCCGGGGATACGGATGACTTCCATGCGATCGAGCAGCGGGGCCGGGATGTTCAGGCTGTTGGCGGTACACACGAACATCACCTCGGAGAGATCGAAATCGACCTCGAGGTAGTGATCGGCGAAGGTGCTGTTCTGCTCCGGATCGAGCACTTCCAGCAGTGCCGAACTCGGATCACCGCGGAAGTCCATCGACATCTTGTCGATCTCATCCAGCAGGAACAGCGGGTTTCTGCTCTCCACCTTGGCGAGGTTCTGGATCAGCTTGCCCGGCAGCGAACCGATATAGGTACGACGATGGCCGCGGATCTCGGCTTCATCGCGCACGCCGCCCAGTGACATGCGTACGAACTTCCGGTTGGTCGCACGCGCAATGCTCTGGCCCAGCGAGGTCTTGCCCACGCCCGGGGGGCCGACCAGACACAGGATCGGACCCTTGAGCTTCTTCACGCGCTGCTGCACGGCCAGGTACTCGAGGATGCGCTCCTTGACCTTTTCCAGACCGTAATGATCGGCCTCGAGCACGCGCTCGGCCTCGGTGAGGTCGATGCGCACCTTGCTGCGCTTCTTCCACGGCGCCTTGACCAGCCAGTCGATATAGTTGCGCACCACGGTGGCCTCGGCCGACATGGGTGACATCATCTTGAGCTTGTTGAGCTCGGAGGTTGCCTTCTCGCGCGCCTCCTTGGGCATGCCGGCGCTCTCGATGCGGTTTTCGAGCTCGGCGATCTCGTTGGGCGCATCGTCCATCTCGCCGAGTTCCTTCTGAATGGCCTTCATCTGCTCATTCAGGTAGTACTCGCGCTGGCTCTTCTCCATCTGCTGCTTGACGCGACCGCGGATGCGCTTTTCGATCTGCAGCACGTCAATCTCGCCTTCGATCAGGCCCATGACGTGTTCGAGCCTGCTGCGCAGGCTGACGATCTCCAGCACCTTCTGCTTCTCGGCGAGCTTCAGCGACATGTGCGCAGCAACGGTATCGGCCAGCCTGCCCGGCTGGTCGATCCCCGACAGCGAGGTCAGGATCTCGGGCGGCACCTTCTTGTTGAGCTTGACGTACTGCTCGAACTGCGAGATCACAGAGCGCGTCAGCACCTCGACCTCGCGTTCGTCGAATTCGTCTTCCTCGCTCAGGCGCTCGACCTCTGCGCTGAAGAACTGGTCTTCGGTGAACTGGCTGATGGCAGCACGGCTGCCACCTTCGACCAGCACCTTGACGGTGCCGTCGGGCAACTTGAGCAACTGCAGAATGGTTGCAATCGTGCCGACATCGTAGAGATCCTTGATCTCGGGATCGTCGACGTCGGCCTGCTTCTGGGCGACCAGCAGGACTTCCTTGCCGGACTTCATCGCACTGTCGAGCGCGAGGATGGACTTCTCGCGGCCCACGAACAGCGGGATCACCATGTGCGGATAGACCACCACGTCACGCAGTGGCAGCACCGGCAGGGTCAGATCAGTTTCCGGGACGGATTCTTCAGACACGGGCGCACCCTTTATGGTCTTGCCTTCAAGGCGTCAGGGAAGCAAATCCGCTTCCCCTGACGAAGATATGAGGCTGCTTGCCGATTAATCAAGGCCTGGCAGCTGGCGGCCTGCAGCTTACAACCGCTGGGTGGGTGCCGGGGCTACTGCAGGCTGGAACGGCGCGGCTCTTCCGCCCCGGCCGCCAGAGGCTCCTCGGACTGGTAGATGATGTATGGACTTGTCTCACCATTGACGACCGCCTCATCGACTACGACCTTGGTGACGTTGCGGCTCGAGGGCAGCTCATACATCGTATCGAGCAGCACGTTCTCCAGGATCGTGCGCAGCCCGCGGGCACCCGTCTTGCGCGCCATGGCTTTTTTGGCCACCGCACGCAGCGCGTCTTCGCGGAATTCCAGCTCGACACCTTCCATCTCGAACAGCCGGCGGTACTGCTTGGTCAGCGCGTTCTTGGGCTCGACCAGGATCGTGATCAACGCATCCTCGTCGAGTTCCTCGAGCGTGGCGACGACCGGCAGGCGCCCGACGAACTCAGGTATCAGACCGAACTTGATCAGATCCTCAGGTTCGACCTCGTGGAACAGCTGCGAGGCGTTGATGTTCTCCTCGGCGCTCTTGACCTCGGCGACGAAACCGATACCGCTCTTGGCAGATCGATTCAGGATGACTTTCTCAAGGCCTGCGAAGGCACCACCGCAGATGAACAGGATGTTGCCGGTGTCGACCTGCAGGAATTCCTGCTGGGGATGCTTGCGGCCACCCTGCGGCGGGACCGAGGCGACCGTGCCCTCGATGAGCTTGAGCAGCGCCTGCTGCACACCCTCGCCGGAGACATCTCGTGTGATCGAGGGATTGTCCGACTTGCGCGAGATCTTGTCGATCTCGTCAATGTAGACGATTCCCGTCTGCGCCTTCTCGACGTCGTAATCGCACTTCTGCAACAGCTTCTGGATGATGTTCTCGACATCCTCACCCACGTAGCCGGCCTCGGTCAGCGTCGTGGCATCGGCGATCGTGAACGGCACATTGAGCAGACGGGCCAGCGTTTCGGCCAGCAGCGTCTTGCCGCAACCGGTCGGCCCGATCAGCAGGATATTGCTCTTGGCCAGTTCGACTTCTTCGCGACCACCCTTGCCGCCTTTTTCGCGGCCGCGATTCTCCAGGCGCTTGTAGTGGTTGTACACCGCCACGGAGAGCACTTTCTTGGCGCGTTGCTGGCCGATGACATACTCATCGAGCACCGCCTTGATCTCGTGGGGGCGTGGCAGCTTGTCGCGGCCTTTCTCGGCACGTTCCTCGAGTTCTTCGCGAATGATGTCGTTGCAAAGCTCGACACACTCGTCGCAGATGAACACCGAGGGGCCGGCAATGAGCTTGCGGACTTCATGCTGGCTCTTGCCGCAGAAAGAGCAATACAGCAGCTTGCCGTCGTCGTTCTTGCCGCGGGAGTCATCACTCATATCGATTCCTCTGCATGGGGTACACGCCCGCCCGCCTCGTGACGACGAACCCAGCATGGTCGTATATAGCACGGGAGCCTGCCATGGCGCAAAAGACGCGCGTCACAGCCGGATCGCAAGCGCTTGAAAACATTCAGTTCGTACTTCCTGGCAACGCCGCCGCGGCAGCCTGTGTCCGCCGTTCGAGCACGCGATCGATCAAACCGTACTCAACAGCCTGCACACCACTCATGAAGTTGTCGCGGTCGGTGTCCTTTTCAATACGCGCCATGTCCTGGCCCGTATGCTCGGAGAGAATGCGGTTGAGCCGCTCGCGCACCAGCAGCACTTCCTTGGCATGAATGTCGATGTCCGAGGCCTGGCCCTGGAAGCCGCCGAGCGGCTGGTGAATCATGATGCGCGAATGCGGCAGGCAGAAACGCTTGCCCTTGGTACCACCGGCCAGCAGGATCGCACCCATGCTTGCCGCCTGGCCGACGCAGATCGTGCTGACATCAGGCTTGATGAACTGCATGGTGTCGTACACGGCAAGGCCCGCAGTGACGATGCCGCCGGGCGAGTTGATGTACAGGTGGATGTCCTTGTCGGGATTCTCCGATTCCAGGAACAGCAGCTGGGCGACGATCAGATTGGCCATGTGGTCCTCGACCGGACCCACGACGAAGATCACGCGCTCCTTGAGCAGCCGTGAATAGATGTCGTAGGCACGCTCACCACGCGCCGTCTGTTCCACCACCATCGGCACGAGGTTCAGCGCCTGGGTCTGCATCGGGTTCTCCATATATATCCTTGAGACAATGTCCGCGCGCGGGAAATTCCCGGGCAGGTCGATCAGCCTTCCATGAATGCCTTGAAATTCGTGGGTTTGGCGGTGACCTCACCGCGCTCCACCAGCCATTCTGTGACCTGCTCCTCGAGCACCGCCATTTCCACCTGACTGCGCAGCCGCGGCTGGCTCTGGTAGACCTTGACGATCTCCTCGGGCTGATCGTAGTTGGCCGCCAGATCCTCTATATGAGCAGTTACGCGTGCGGGGTCCAGCTGGATGTTCTGCGACGAGATCAGTTCATTGATCAGCAGGCCGACATGCACGCGACGCTTGGCATTGTCGCGAAACACCTCGGGTGCCGGCGCCTTGGCCGGGTCCTCGACGCCCATGCGACGCATGGCCTCCTGCTGCAAGGCACGCACTTCCTGGTCGATCAGTGACTGGGGCAGCTCCACCGGGTTGGCATCCACCAGCCGGTCGAGCACCTGGGTCTTGAGCGTGGCCTGGATACGCTCGTCAAGCTCGCGCTGCATGTTCTCGCGCACCTCGGTGCGCAGCTGCGTCAGGTCACCGTCCTCGATGCCGAATTCGCGGGCGAAAGCCTCATCGACTTCCGGCAAGGTCCGCTCGGCCACCTCGCCCACGCTCACCGCGAACTCGGCCTGCTTGCCTGCGAGTGCCTCGTTGCGATAGTCGGCGGGGAAACTCACCGCCACGGTCACCTCGGCGCCGGCAGTCACCCCGTAGAGGCCTTTTTCGAAATCCTCGAGCATGTTGCCCTGACCGAGCACCACGGGGATCTGCTTGCCTTCGCCGCCAGCGAAGGTCTCACCGTCAATACGTCCCACGAAGTCCACCGTGACCTGGTCGCCCTCTGCGGACTCGCGGGTCACCGGCTCCCAGGTGGCGCGCTGCTGGCGCAGGCGCACCAGCATGTCATCGACATCTTCCTCGGTGATCTCGACCTCGGCGCGCTCGATGGCCAGACCATCGGTCTTGGCCAGAAGCACCTCGGGAAACACCTCGAAGGTCGCGGTAAAACGGAAATCCTTGCCGACCTCGACCTCGTCGGTCTGGATCTTGGGACCGCCGGCCGGCGTGAGTTTTTCCTGCTGCAGGGCTTGCGCATAGCTGCGCTGAAGCACCTCTGAGAGCACTTCCTGGCGGACCTGCCCGCCATAACGCTTTTCGACGACCTTGCGCGGAATCTTGCCCGGGCGAAAGCCTTTGAGCTTCGCCGTGCGCGCAACCTCAGCCAGGCGACTGGCCACCTGCGATTCGATCTCCTGGGCGGGCACCGCGATCTTCATCGTCCGCTCCAGGCCCTTGCTGGCTTCCACCGACACCTGCATCACTGATCAATCCTTATGTTCTTCAAGTTCTGATATCCGACTCGACGTCGCGCGTCTTGCAAAAGGCCCCGGCCGCGCATCGACCGGGCGTGGTGCGAAAGGAGAGACTCGAACTCTCACGGGTTGCCCCACTGGGACCTAAACC